>NZ_JBFSPI010000020.1:0-68135 GCF_041464685.1 Vibrio sp. 10N.237.312.B06 | reverse complement strand
TCCCAGCCAAATATCCGTTCAGGTTCAAGCAATAATGCTTATCCGAACGGCATTAAATCTTTCGATTGAGCTTTTTTCTGAATTTGGCTCCCCTTGCAAGACTTGAACTTGCGACATACGGATTAACAGTCCGCCGTTCTACCAACTGAACTAAAGGGGAATTGCTTGTTAGCGACGCGAATTTTAATAAGACTCCTATTTTCTGTCAATAAAAAATAGCAGAAAAAAATAAGATAAAAAACTTTACTTTCTTGAACGCCTTATCAGATTTAGCTTTGCTTTAGTTATCCACCAAAATTGTGGATAAGTATGTGCGTGAAACTTTAACAACAATAATTGGGATAAATCTGAAAATGTTAAAATCTGCGGTAACGTGATGTATTTAAAAGTTTTATATCGAAACATTACGATTGTATAACTTTTTAAGATTATAAAATAAACAGTAAAACAAGTGCTATTTTTAGATTTTTTGGGGAAAAGTAGTGGATTAAAAATCGAGTAATTTAGCTGAAGAGATCTTGCAGGGGCACGGATAATACCAAGTTCCAAAAATAAAAGCTATAACTGATATCTAATCTTAAGATGCATTTCTCTAGATAATAGTTGCAACGACACTCCTCCTAGAGTGACAATGACCTGATTAAATAAACAGTATGGAAATGGCGACCTATGAGTAAACTCTTTGACTTGGTATCGGACTACAGTCCGTCCGGTGACCAGCCGACGGCAATTACCAAATTACTAGATGGACTAGATTCTGGTTTGGCGCATCAAACTCTATTAGGGGTAACGGGCTCGGGTAAAACCTTTACGCTTGCCAATGTCATTTCCCAATCACAAAGACCTGCCATTCTGTTAGCACCGAATAAGACGTTGGCTGCTCAACTTTATGGTGAGATGAAATCCTTCTTTCCAAATAATGCCGTTGAGTACTTCGTATCTTACTACGATTACTACCAGCCTGAAGCGTATGTACCAACCACGGATACGTTCATTGAGAAAGATGCGTCGGTGAATGCTCATATCGAGCAGATGAGACTTTCGGCGACCAAGGCCTTATTAGAGCGAAAAGACGCCATCATTGTGGCTTCTGTATCGGCTATCTATGGTCTTGGTGATCCTAAATCGTATTTGAAAATGATGCTTCACTTGAGTCGTGGTGAGGTCATGGATCAGCGTGATATTTTGCGCCGTTTGGCGGAGCTACAATATTCAAGAAACGACGTCGCATTTGAACGAGGTCAATTCCGCGTGCGTGGTGAAGTGATTGATATCTTCCCGGCTGAATCTGACCAAGATGCCGTGCGAATTGAAATGTTCGATGATGAAGTGGATTGCATCAGTATCTTTGACCCACTAACTGGTGCGGTTAAGCAAAGAGACCTGCCTCGCTTTACGGTTTATCCAAAAACGCACTATGTCACTCCACGAGAGAAAATCCTTGAAGCGATTGAGAAGATTAAGGATGAGTTGCGTGATAGAGCTCAATATTTAAAAGACAATAATAAGCTTCTAGAAGAACAGCGTATCTCTCAAAGAACTCAGTTTGATATCGAGATGATGACCGAGCTTGGCTTCTGTTCTGGTATCGAAAACTATTCACGATACTTGAGTGGCCGTGCTGAAGGGGAAGCGCCTCCGACGTTATTTGATTACTTGCCTGATGATGGTCTGTTGATTATCGATGAGTCACACGTGACCGTGCCGCAAATTGGCGCCATGTATAAAGGTGACCGTTCGCGTAAGGAAACTCTAGTTGAGTTTGGTTTCCGTCTGCCTTCGGCATTGGATAACCGTCCAATGAAGTTTGAAGAATTTGAGTCTATAGCCCCGCAAACGATTTTTGTGTCGGCCACGCCAGGCAATTACGAAATCGAGAAATCAGATGGTGAGATTGCTGATCAAGTGGTGCGTCCTACTGGTTTGTTAGACCCAATTATCGAAGTAAGGCCTGTCGCGACTCAGGTTGATGACCTATTGTCTGAAATCAGAATACGTTCAGTGAAAGAAGAGCGTGTACTTGTCACGACGCTAACTAAGCGAATGGCAGAGGACTTAACTGAATACCTGAGTGAGCATGGCGTTAAAGTTCGTTACTTGCACTCTGATATCGATACCGTTGAACGCGTAGAAATTATCAGAGACCTACGTTTGGGCGAGTTTGACGTGTTAGTGGGCATTAACTTACTTCGAGAAGGTTTGGATATGCCGGAAGTATCGCTGGTGGCGATTCTTGATGCTGATAAAGAGGGCTTCTTACGTTCTGAGCGTTCTTTGATACAGACCATTGGCCGTGCAGCTCGTAATTTGGAAGGTCGAGCAATTCTATATGGTGACTCGATTACTAAGTCGATGAGAAAGGCGATTGATGAAACCGACCGTCGTAGAGAGAAACAGCAGGCTTACAACGAAGAGCAAGGTATCACGCCGCAAGCGCTTAAACGTAATATCAAAGACATTATGGAGTTGGGCGACCTGACCAAGTCGAAACAGCAGCGACAATCTAAGCAAGTTCCACTATCTAAGGTGGCAGAACCTTCTGAAAACTATGCAGTGCTTACGCCACAACAGCTCGATAAAGAGATCAGTAAACTGGAAGCGGCGATGTATCAGCATGCTCAGAATTTGGAATTTGAATTGGCGGCACAGAAGCGCGATGAAATTGAACAATTGAGAAAGCAGTTTATTTCTAATAGCTAACCTTACTTCTTACTTAAGGCGTTTATACCCATAAAATAAGAATTGAGAGTGCTTCAGACAAAAAAACAGCCAGTAGGAAACGTTCTACTGGCTTACGTTTGTGGACACTCTGTCCACTAACAACGTCAGTTGGCTAGGTGACCCGAAGGTCATTTAGATAACTGCATCGTTCGTGCCAAATAGATAACACATTGATTGTTTGAAGCAAGCAAACGAACACAGTATAAATAGTATGGTTAATTTGCATAATGCAAAGCGGAATGCGATTATAATAAGAAATGCAAATTATAAATGGCTAGGATATGCAATCAAAAACGTTAGATAACAAATCGAAGTATTTGTTAATGGTAGAAGATACCGCGTCGGTAGCAGCGTTATATCGATCGTATCTTACACCGCTCGAAATTGATATTAACATTGTTGGTACTGGCCGCGATGCAATCGAGAGTTTGAACCATCGAATCCCAGACCTCATTTTATTAGATCTACGCCTGCCCGATATGACGGGTATGGATGTACTGTTTGCTGTAAAACAAAAATATCCGGAAGTTCCCGTTATCTTCATGACTGCTCACGGCTCTATTGATACCGCAGTAGAAGCCATGCGACATGGTTCCCAAGATTTCCTTATCAAGCCGTGTGAAGCCGACCGACTTCGTATTACGGTGAACAACGCGATCCGCAAAGCCACTAAACTTAAAAATAGCTCGGAACATCCAGGAAATCAGAACTATCAAGGCTTTATTGGCAGTAGTCAAACCATGCAGCAGGTTTACCGAACGATCGATTCTGCCGCATCGAGCAAAGCCAGTATTTTCATCACAGGTGAAAGTGGTACCGGTAAAGAGGTATGTGCTGAAGCCATTCACGCTGCGAGTAAGCGTGGCGATAAGCCATTTATCGCGATCAACTGTGCAGCGATTCCTAAAGATTTGATTGAGAGTGAACTGTTTGGTCACGTTAAAGGGGCCTTTACTGGGGCGGCAACGGATCGACAAGGCGCGGCTGAACTTGCAGATGGTGGAACCCTGTTCCTCGATGAATTGTGCGAAATGGACTTAGAGCTGCAAACTAAGCTACTCCGCTTCATTCAAACTGGTACCTTTCAAAAAGTCGGCTCTTCGAAGATGAAGAGTGTGGATGTTCGTTTCGTATGTGCAACGAACCGCGACCCTTGGAAAGAAGTTCAAGAAGGTCGCTTTAGAGAAGATTTGTACTACCGTTTATATGTGATTCCATTGCATTTGCCGCCATTGCGTGAGCGTGGTGACGATGTCATCGAAATTGCATATTCACTGCTGGGTTATATGTCTGTCGAAGAAGGCAAGGCGTTCGTACGTTTTGCTGAAGAAGTACTCGATCGCTTTAATCAATATGAGTGGCCGGGGAACGTTCGTCAGTTACAAAATGTGTTGCGAAATGTAGTGGTACTGAATAATGGTAAAGAGATTACTCTCAATATGCTTCCACCGCCATTGAACCAACCAATTGAAAACAGTCTCCGTTTAAAAGAGAAGCAGAACGAAGACATCACGGTAAAAGATATTTTCCCATTGTGGATCACTGAGAAAACGGCTATCGAACAGGCCATCAAAGCGTGTGACGGTAACGTTCCTCGTGCGGCAGGTTTCTTGGATGTCAGTCCATCGACGATATACCGAAAATTGCAAACATGGAATGCGAAGCAGTAATCACCAAATAATAAGAAAAGAGCAATGATGATAATATTAAATCAGCAAAAAGTTGATGAGCTTGCCGGTGAAATAGGGCAAGAGAATGTCCCAGTGTTACTGGAAATATTTTTAGGTGAACTGAAGGGATACTACGAACATTTAGAGCTAAATAAAGAGTCAGACACATCTAAGTATTTAGCGGATATTAGCCATGCACTTAAGAGTAGTGCTGCGAGCTTTGGTGCGGACTCTTTGTGTAGTTTCGCGATTAGCCTAGATGCAAAAGTGAAACAAGCGCTGCCAATGACAGGGGTCGACTTTCAAGGTATGCAGGATATTTTGTTATCCACCTACCAAGAGTACCAGCAGTTAATGACAGAGCTTTAACGCTCTAAAGTGGTCAGTCATCAATGAACTTAAAAAGGAGCATCGTGCTCCTTTTTGTTTTTGTTTGGTAAATAGATTCAGAAAACCGAGTTAAACCAACTGATCCCTAATTGCTTGTTGGAGTTTTACGCGGTCGTGTCTCCAATCTCTATTTGGAGAGGCAAGGTCAGCAGTCACGCAATTCCATAGCCCTTCAAGTTCCGGATGGGGCGCGTTACCCAATACAATGTCGATTTTTCTTGTCTTGCAGGTACGTTCACACCACTCCAATTGTTCTTGTAGCGTCATTTTCCCTGCAGGTCCATGCTCTGGCGACAGGTTTTCAACGAAGATAACCTTGGCTTTAGTATTATCTGCGATCGCTTTACCAATCTCTGGCAGTAGAAGGGGCGGCATAACACTGGTTAGAAAACTTCCCGGACCAAGCACGATACAGTCTGCTTGTTCGACAGCTGCAACGGCTTCTCTGGTCGCAGGCACTTCTGGAGACAAGTCCATCATGCGCAGTTTTTCTGTCATGTCATCAACGTTGGTTTCGCCGGTTACCCAACGGCCGTCCATTGATAAAGCGGTGAGATCGGAAGGGTGTTCCGTCATTGGTACAATATTTACATCGACCTTAAGCATGTTACGAATCAGGTTGATTGCTTCCAGTGGGCGAACAGAAAGGTTGTCTAGCGCAGTAAGCATCAGGTTTCCGAGGTTGTGACCATCGAGTTCACCTTGACCGCGAAATCGGTATTCGAACATCATCGAACTGATCGAAGGCTCGGTGATTAGCTGGTTGATACAGTTACGAGTATCACCCCAAGCGATGCCACCTTGGCAATCTCGAATACGCCCGGTTGATCCACCGTTATCTGTGGTTGCAACAATGCCTGTCGCATTGCTACCAAAGTCTTTTAATGCCGCAAGCATACGACCTAAGCCGTGACCACCACCAATTGCGACCACTTTTTTTGAAGAGTAAATGTTCATTTTTTGTTCTTGTTAGATTATTACCAACTATAATTTAGGTTAAATGCTTCTCGTCAGATACTCAACAAGAGTTATTTTGAGGGTTTGATACGTTTTTTTTGCCGATGTGACTCGTTTTTTGTCATCAAAGCTAGATTCACGTACAAATATTAAGTATTTTATTACTCAGCTACTGCGCGTGTGAATATAAAGCGCAGTTGCCATAACTCCGAGCTCTCGCATGCTAAGTCGCACAGTGGTATTTGCTGTACCGATACGCATCAAGAGCCAGTGACATGTTGTCACAAGGGCTTAATTGGAAATGATTATGCCTCCCGTGTTTGGAAAGGTGTTCCGTGGCGCAACAATTCGAAGATAGATTCCATCGCAAGTTTTATTACTTGCGCTTGTCGGTTACAGACGTCTGTAACTTTAAATGTACTTACTGCTTGCCAGATGGTTATAAACCGTCAGGGCAAAAAAACTCGTCTTTTTTAAGTGTTCCTGAGATCAAACGCGTTGTTAAAGCGTTTGCTGATTGTGGTACCTCAAAGATCCGCATTACTGGCGGAGAGCCGAGTCTGCGTAAAGACTTTCCTGAAATCATACATACCGTTGCTTCTACTCCAGGCATTGAAAAAGTAGCCACCACAACGAATGGCTACCGCATGGAGAAACAAGTAGGGCAATGGCGTGATGCTGGTTTAACCCATATAAACGTGAGCGTGGATAGCTTAGATTCGCGCATGTTCCATCAGATCACTGGTGAGAACAAGTTTACTGAGGTTATGCGAGGTATTGATAAAGCGTTTGAGGTTGGCTTTGAACAAGTCAAAGTCAACGTTGTATTAATGAAAGACCTCAACAGTCAGGAATTACCAGCCTTCCTTAATTGGATCAAAGACAAACCTATTCAATTACGTTTTATCGAGCTGATGAAAACCGGCGAGATGGACGAGTTGTTCGATAAACACCATGTGTCTGGCGTTGCGATTCGCAACCAGCTTATTGCTAATGGTTGGCTGTTAAAAGTCAAAGCCGTTAATGATGGCCCTGCGCAAGTGTTTGTCCACCCAGACTACCAGGGTGAAATTGGTTTGATCATGCCTTACGAGAAAGACTTTTGTGAGAGTTGTAACCGACTGCGTGTTTCTGCGACCGGTAAACTTCACTTATGTCTGTTTGGCGACCATGGTGTTGAACTGAGAGATCTGATTCAAGAAGATCAACAAGAGCAAGAGCTCATTGATCGAATTCAGGCTCAGCTTCAAACCAAGTCCGTTAGTCACTTCTTACATGATGGCAACAGCGGCATGACTCCAAATTTGGCGTCAATCGGCGGTTAACCCGCTATATACTCTAAAGCATTTTATCGCTCAGCTTCTTTAAGCTGGGCGAATAAGTCTAATAATTAAAAAATTTATATAGGTGAACAAATGGGTCACGCAGAAAGCAAATTCCAAGCAGCAAACATCGCAGTACTAACGGTTTCAGATACTCGTACAGAAGAAAATGACACGTCAGGTGGTTACCTAGCTGAGCACGCTAAGGAAGCTGGTCACAACGTGGTTGATAAGCAAATTGTTATCGATGACATGTACAAGATCCGTGCGATCGTATCTCAGTGGATTGCTGATGACAGCGTCCAAGCGATCATGATCACGGGCGGTACGGGTTTCACTTCTCGTGACAGCACCCCAGAAGCACTTAAGCCACTGTTCGACAAAGAAGTAGAAGGCTTTGGTGAGCTATTCCGCCAAGTGTCTTACGAAGAGATCGGTACTTCGACGATTCAATCGCGTGCAATCGCGGGTTTTGCTAACCACACGGTTATCTTTGCGATGCCAGGTTCTACAGGTGCGTGCCGTACAGGTTGGACTAAGATCATTAAGCAACAGATGGATGCTAGCCACCGTCCTTGTAACTTCATGCCACATCTTTCTGTATAAGGTGGTTTGAGCATGAGCCAATTTACTCACATTAACGCGTCTGGTGAAGCGAACATGGTCGATGTGTCGGCTAAAGCGGAAACTGTACGCGAAGCGAGAGCGGAAGCTTTCGTTCAAATGTCAGCAGAAACGCTAGAACTGATTGTTTCTGGTAGCCACCATAAGGGTGATGTTTTTGCGACGGCACGTATTGCTGGCATCCAAGCAGCGAAGAAGACGTGGGACTTGATTCCACTGTGTCACCCTCTACTACTAACTAAAGTAGAAGTGCAGCTAGAAGCTATCGAGTCTGAAAACAAGGTTCGCATTGAATCTGTTTGTAAACTTGCGGGTAAGACGGGCGTTGAGATGGAAGCGCTTACGGCTGCTTCCGTTGCTGCGCTAACGATTTACGATATGTGTAAAGCTGTTCAAAAAGACATTGTTATCGAAAATGTACGCCTGTTAGAGAAGACGGGTGGTAAATCTGGTCACTTCAAGGTGGAATCATGATTACTGTACTGTTCTTTGCTCAAACTCGTGAACTTGTCGGTGTCGATAGCCTAGAAGTCGATGCACAATTCAATACTATTGAAGCGATTCGCAGCCACCTTGTAACACAAGAAGGCAAATGGGATATCGCATTGGAGGAGGGCAAACTTCTGGCTGCACTTAACCAATCAATCGTACCTTTGACAACTGAAGTGAAAGACGGCGATGAAGTGGCTTTCTTCCCACCTGTTACTGGAGGTTAGCCATGAACGACTCTCGAGTTATTGATCCAAGAGTACTAGTTACGGCAGAAGATTTTTCTGTGGGTGACGAATACGATTATCTAGCTCAAGGCACAGCTGCAGGAGCGGTAGTGACGTTTGTTGGTAAAGTTCGCGACATGAACCTTGGCGACAACGTGATTGGTTTGTCTCTAGAGCACTATCCGGGTATGACAGAGAAGTCGCTGAGCGAGATCTGTGATCAAGCTGAAGCGCGCTGGCCTATTCAGAAGATGCGAGTGATTCACCGTGTTGGTGATCTAGATATCGGTGACCAGATTGTTTACGTTGGTGTATCCAGTGCGCACCGAGGGGCTGCCTTCGAAGCGTGTGAGTTTGTTATGGACTTCCTCAAAACTAAAGCGCCGTTTTGGAAAAAAGAACGTACCACTGAAACAACTCGCTGGGTTGATTCTCGCGATTCTGATACCAAAGCTGCAGAGCGCTGGGAAAAGTAAATTATCCCAAATAATGTTTCGTCCTTAACGTGATAACGCATTTCAGGTTAGGACTTAGGTAATAAGGCCGACGTTGAACGTCGGTTTTTTTGTGCGTGCAACAAAGTCATTTATAAAAAATAGGGTATTTATTAAATGATTAGTCATTCAAGTTGCATATAAATTCTTTGGCTTATTTTTTCTGTACTGGTGCAGCTCTGCATCTGTTTTGGTGCAGTGCATTATGCTGTTTTGTATAAAGTGATAACCCTCACAAATAGTACAGTCTATTTAGGGGATATGTGATGTGCACTTAGATTTAATGTGGCATTAATGTTAACTTATCAAAGATGTTCTAGCATAAGATGCTAAAAAAAAGTATCAATACAGATACATCAACACTAAAGGCTGTTATTTAATAAATCCCTATGTGTAACTCACTATTCATTAGGATTTTATTAGATATTTACACTGATACCTTGAGTATTTCGGAGAATTATCCGATTTTTTGCGACTTGTTTATGGCAAATTACTTCAATGGTTGATAGTGTGTGCCTCAATCTTTGTAAGGTTTTAGATTTTTATGCTTATATTTTAAGCTAAATAAATCTAAATCACTGCCGTTCAGTGAACTTAGCAAAGAAGTCATGGATGCAATACGAAAAACTTGGAGTTTATTAAATGTACAAGAATAAAATCACTCAGGCCCTTCTTCTCGGTGCTGGTTTGGCAGTGGCTGCCACTTCTACTCTTTCTATCGCTGCTGAAGTTCCAGCAGGTACAGAACTAGCAAAAGTTCAGGAACTTGTTCGCGGTAACGGTACTGAAGTTGCGACTATCGACCCACACAAATCTCAAGGTGTACCAGAATCTCACGTAATTCGTGATCTTCTAGAAGGTCTAGTGAACCAGGACGGTGAAGGTAATACTATCCCTGGTGTTGCTGAGAGCTGGGAAACGACAGACAACAAAACATTCACTTTCCACCTACGCAAAGATGCAAAATGGTCTAACGGCGATCCTGTAACAGCTGAAGATTTTGTTTACAGCTGGAAACGTGCAGTTGATCCTGCCACTGCTTCTCCATACGCTTGGTACATGGAATATACCAAGATGGTGAATGCGAAAGACATCGTAGCGGGTAAGAAAGACAAGAGTGAACTCGGCGTTAAAGCTGTAGATGCAAACACACTTGTTGTTGAATTAGAAACAGCGGTACCATACTTCGTAATGATGATGGGCCACACAACAGTGAAGCCAGTACACAAAGCAACTGTTGAAAAATTCGGTGACCAATGGACCAAGCCGGGTAACTTCGTAGGTAACGGCGCATTCTCTGTTGATAAGTGGGTTGTTAACGAACGTCTAGTTCTAAAGCGTAACGACCAATACTGGAACAACGATAAAACTGTTCTAAACAAAGTAACCTTCCTACCAATCGAAAACCAAGTTGCGGAAATGAACCGTTTCCTATCTGGTGAAATCGACTTCACAAATGAACTTCCAACTGAGCACTTCAAGCGTCTTAAGAAAGAGCACGCAGAAGACGTATCTGTAGCAGGTAACTTGTGTACTTACTACTACATCTTCAACACGAAGAAAGCTCCATTTGATGACGTTCGCGTACGTAAGGCTATCTCTTACGCAATTGACCGTGACATCGTGACTGGCGCTATCTTAGCGCAAGGTCAAAAACCAGCGTATTTCCTGACGCCTGAAATCACAGCGGGCTTCGATCCTGAGCTTCCTCAGTACGGTACAATGTCTCAAAAAGAACGTAACGTAGAAGCGGCTCGTCTTCTTGAAGAAGCGGGTTACGGCAAAGACAATCCACTAAACTTCAACCTACTTTACAACACTTCTGAAAACCACAAGAAGATTGCTGTAGCACTAGGTTCTATGTGGAAGAAAACACTGGGTCTTAAAGTTACACTTGAAAACCAAGAGTGGAAAACTTACCTATCTTCTAAAGATTCTGGTGACTTCGAAGTAGCTCGTGCTGGTTGGTGTGGTGACTACAATGAAGCGTCGTCATTCCTTACGCTAATGAAGAGTAACAACACTACCGGTGGTGTTCACTACGACAGCGCGGCTTACGATAAAATCATTGATAAAGCACTGAACTCGACTTCAGAAGAAGAGCGTAAAGCACTTTATCTTGAAGCTGAGGCGCTAATGGCTAACGATATGCCTATCGCACCTATCTATCAATACGTGAAATCACGTCTACTAAATCCGCACGTTGGTGGCTTCCCTACGAACAACGCGGAAGATAAGATCTTCTCGAAAGACTTATACATCAAGGCTCAATAAGCTTCGATTCTAAAAAGTTAATATAACTATAACGATACAGACACTACATGCGCAGGGCGCGCATGTAGCGTCTTTCTAATTTTAATTGTCACAGACTGAAAGAGTGAGTTTATGCTTAAATTCATTATGAAAAGGATATTTGAAGCGATTCCAACGATGTTGGTGTTGATCACTATATCTTTCTTTCTCATGCGTTTCGCACCGGGTAACCCGTTTTCAAGCGAGCGTCCATTACCGCCAGAAGTTATGGCTAACATCGAAGCTAAATACGGCTTAGATAAACCAGTATTTGAACAGTACACCACGTACTTAACCAACATCCTTCAGGGTGATTTTGGTCCATCTTTCAAATATCAAGATTACACAGTAAATGAGCTGATTGCTGTAGCACTTCCAGTATCTGCGAAGGTAGGCTTCGTTGCCTTTATCTTTACGCTAATTATGGGGGTCACCGTCGGTACTATAGCCGCGTTGAAGCACAATACCTGGGTCGACTACACCATAATGTCGACAGCCATGCTCGGGGTGGTGATGCCATCCTTCGTGTTGGCACCAGCGCTTATTTACCTTTTCTCCCTGCACTGGAATATATTCCCAGCAGGTGGTTGGCATGGCGGCACCTTCGCGTACATCGTGCTACCTGTTATTGCGATGTCTCTTCTATATGTAGCTACCTTTGCTCGTATCACTCGCGGTAGCATGATTGAAACTCTAAACAGTAACTTTATCCGTACTGCTCGTGCTAAAGGTCTGAGTTACCGTTATATCGTTCTTAAACATGCGCTTAAGCCAGCAATGCTACCTGTTGTTTCATATATGGGGCCTGCGTTCGTAGGTATCATCACAGGTTCAGTTGTTGTTGAAACCATCTTCGGTCTACCGGGAATCGGTAAGCTGTTTGTTAACGCCGCGTTTAACCGTGACTACTCGTTAGTAATGGGTGTAACCATTTTGATTGGTTTCCTATTCATCTTGTTCAACGCTATCGTTGATATTTTACTAGCGCTTATTGACCCGAAAATTCGCTACTAGCAGGGACGCATGGTTATGTTGAAGAAAAAAGAAAACTTAGAAGCGATCGAAAAATTCTCTGAGAATTTGGAAATTGAAGGTCGTAGTTTGTGGCAAGATGCGCGTATTCGTTTTATGCGCAACAAAGCGGCAATGATCAGTCTGTTCATTCTAATTATCATGGTGCTTTCGGTAATCTTCTTACCTATGTTGGCGCAGCATGCTTACGATGATACTGACTGGTACGCAATGCACGTAGGCCCAAATGCGGATCACTGGTTTGGTACCGACAGTTTAGGTCGAGACTTATACGTTCGTACGATGATCGGCGGCCGTATTTCTCTTATGGTTGGTGTGATGGGTGCATTTGTAGCGGTACTGATTGGTACGCTTTATGGTGCAGCTTCCGGTTTCATTGGCGGTCGTACTGACCGAGTGATGATGCGTATCCTAGAGATCTTGTACGCAGTACCATTCATGTTCCTTGTGATCGTATTGGTAACATTCTTTGGTCGTAATATTGTACTTATCTTTGTTGCTATCGGTGCGATTGCTTGGCTCGATATGGCGCGTATTGTACGTGGCCAAACGTTGAGTTTACGTAGTAAAGAGTTCATTGAGGCTGCGCACGTATGTGGTGTCAGTAAATGGAAAATCATTACACGTCATATCGTACCGAACGTATTGGGTATTGTTGCGGTTTACTCAACGCTCCTTATTCCAAGCATGATCCTTACTGAATCATTCTTATCTTTCCTTGGTCTTGGTGTTCAAGAGCCTATGACAAGTTGGGGCGCGCTGTTACAAGAAGGCTCGCAAACAATGGAAGTTGCTATTTGGCAACTGGCATTCCCAGCGGCATTCATGGTAGTTACGCTGTTCTGCTTTAACTACGTAGGTGATGGTCTGCGCGACGCGCTTGATCCAAAAGACAGATAAAGAAATAGCAATTAAAAGCTATAAAAGATTAAGGAAGCAATAATGAGCTTATTAGATGTCAAAGATCTGCGCGTCGAATTTACCACGCAAGATGGTATCGTAACCGCAGTAAACGACCTGAACTTCTCACTCAATCAAGGCGAAACGCTGGGTATTGTTGGTGAGTCGGGTTCGGGTAAATCTCAAACGGTATTTGCACTGATGGGACTGCTGGCTAAGAACGGCATCATCTCAGGCAGTGCAAAGTTTGAAGGTAATGAGATTCTCAATCTACCTGAGAAAGCACTGAACAAAGTTCGCGCTGAACAGATCGCGATGATCTTCCAAGATCCAATGACGTCACTGAATCCTTACATGAAAGTATGTGATCAGTTGATGGAAGTTCTTATGCTGCATAAAGGCATGGGCAAAGCGGAAGCGTTCGAAGAATCAGTACGTATGCTGGAAGCGGTGAAAATCCCTGAAGCACGTAAACGTATTACCATGTATCCACACGAATTTTCTGGCGGTATGCGTCAACGTGTGATGATTGCAATGGCTTTGCTGTGTCGTCCTAAATTGCTTATCGCTGATGAACCAACAACGGCACTGGATGTAACCATTCAAGCGCAAATCATGGAATTGCTGAACGAACTTAAAGATGAGTTCAATACGGCAATCATCATGATCACCCATGATTTGGGTGTTGTTGCTGGCTCATGTGACAAAGTACTGGTGATGTACGCAGGTCGTACAATGGAATATGGCACGGTTGATGAAATCTTCTACGAGCCAAGCCACCCTTATGCGGAAGGCCTGCTTAAAGCGATTCCTCGTTTGGATACCGAAGGTGAAATTCTACCGACGATTCCAGGTAACCCACCTAACTTACTTCGCCTACCAACAGGTTGTCCTTACCAAGACCGCTGTCACCGTGTAATGGACCGTTGTAAGCAAGAAGCACCGATTTTACAGCCATTTGCTAAAGACCGTCAGCGTGCTTGTTTTTCAGATTGGGAGACTTGGACAAAATGAGTAAAGAATTACTATTAGATATTAAAGACCTAAAAGTTCACTTTAGCATTGCGGCTAAGTCTGCTTGGCCTTGGGCGAAACCATCAAACCTTAAAGCCGTTGATGGTGTGGATGTTCATCTGTACGAAGGCGAAACGCTAGGTGTAGTAGGTGAGTCTGGCTGTGGTAAATCAACATTTGCGCGCGCAATTATTGGTTTAGTTGAGGCAACTGAAGGCGAAGTTATGTGGTTAGGTCAAGACCTGACTAAGATGCAGGAAGTGAAACGTCGTGAGACTCGTAAAGAGATTCAGATGATCTTCCAAGACCCATTAGCATCGCTTAACCCACGTATGTCAGTCGGGGACATCATTGCTGAGCCTCTAGAGACTTTCTATCCAGAGCTTTCTAAACAGGAAGTGAAAGATCGCGTTAAAGAGATGATGGCAAAGGTTGGTCTACTACCCAACGTAATCAACCGTTACCCACATGAATTCTCTGGTGGCCAGTGTCAACGTATCGGTATCGCGCGTGCACTTATCTTGAAACCTAAGATGATCATCTGTGATGAGCCGGTTTCTGCTCTGGATGTCTCTATCCAAGCTCAAGTAGTTAACCTTCTTATGGAACTACAGAAAGAGTTGGGTTTGTCTTTGGTATTCATCGCGCACGATTTGTCGGTTGTTAAACACATTTCTGACCGTGTATTGGTGATGTACTTAGGTAATGCTGTTGAGCTAGGTGAATCAGATGCCTTGTTCTCAGATCCTAAGCACCCATATACCAAAGCATTGATGTCTGCAGTTCCAATTCCAGACCCTCGCTTAGAGCGCAGCAAAACGATTCAGATGTTGGAAGGTGATTTACCATCGCCAATCAACCCACCATCGGGTTGTGTGTTCCGTACTCGTTGCCCTGAAGCAACCGAGGCCTGCGCGCAAACCAAGCCAACCATTCAAGGCGATGACGTACACGCAGTATCTTGCTTGCACGTACAAGTCTAGAACCCGTTTGATACGGTTCAGCCTGTGACAGGCTTAAGCGCAACTTTTTATAGGTTGCGCTTTTTTTATGCTTACGTATTCGAGGATCTTCACCTTCATCAAATTATTTGAACAACTAAGCCAACTTCTTCTAGTTTTGAAAAAGTTGGCTTTTTTTATACTAATACCAATCGTAGTAAATAACTGCTCATCCTAGCTTGTTAAAACGCTCGATAACGGCGTTAGAATTTTTGATTGTAGAATAACTACTAACAGAAAAATTCTTCCTTGTTCTCAAGCCTTTTCTCTGCGCTATTTCTGAACATTTACTTACTGTGATTGGTATAAAAAATTTTGGATGACAGAGGTTTGGATATGGGCAAGTTAGTTGAAGGTGTTTGGCATGATGTTTGGTACGACACCAAAGAAAGTGGTGGCAAGTTTGTTCGTGAAGATGCAGGCTTTCGTCACTGGGTAGAGAATAAAGCGTCCGCGCAGTTTCAGCCTGAAAGCGGCCGTTATCACTTGTACGTATCATTGGCTTGCCCTTGGGCGCACCGCACCCTTATCTTCCGAGAGCTTAAAGACCTAACCGATCACATTGACGTGACGGTGGTTTGCCCAGACATGATGAGTGATGGTTGGCAAATGGGGTTACCTGAACCTCTGTTCGGCCATACGCGCATGCATCAAATCTACACTCAAGCCAAACCTGACTACTCGGGTAGAGTGACGGTGCCTGTGTTGTGGGATAAAAAGACTAACACCATTGTGAGTAACGAGTCGTCTGAGATTATCCGTATGTTTAACTCAGAGTTTAATGAACTGACAGGCAACACCGATGATTACTATCCGTGGGAACTGGCAAAGAAGATTGATGAGTGGAATGACTATATCTACCCAAACATTAACAACGGTGTGTACCGAACGGGCTTTGCAACGACACAAGAAGCCTACGAAGAAGCGTATGATGCGTTATTTGAAGCCTTAGACAAAGTAGACGCTCACCTTAGCGAACATCGCTATTTAGCGGGTAACGAGATTACAGAAGCGGATTGGCGCTTGTTTACCACTCTGGTTCGATTTGATGCCGTTTATGTTGGGCACTTTAAGTGTAATAAGCAGCGAATTTCAGACTACGTCCATATTCAGGGCTACTTAAAAGAGCTCTACCAGTTCGAAGGCATTAAAGAGACGACCGATTTTTATCACATCAAGCGCCACTATTATTACAGCCATACAGGCATTAATCCGACTCAAGTTGTCCCCAAAGGGCCTTACCTTGATTTAGAGTCACCCCATAAACGCAGTTATTTAATTTAACTTACCGGAATATAGGGTCAGGCTGATATCGAATTACACTTCAAAGGCTTCTCTTTGATTTTGTAGCTCTAGATACTTAACGAGGTCTGTTGCGCTTACCGGACGTGAGTAGTAGTAGCCCTGAACTGCGCTACAGTACAATTGCTTAATAGACTGCAACTGTGTTTGAGTCTCAATACCTTCCACGACCAAGTCGAAATTGAAAATACTTGCTAGAGAAGTAATCGCTTCAACCAGTGCAAATTGCCTCTCATCGGTATCAATAGTATCTATAAATGATTTATCTATCTTGATCTCATTGATCGGCAGGGAGGCAATATAGCTTAATGATGAATAACCCGTACCGAAATCGTCGATGGAAACTTGCATACCTAGTGCTTGGAAGCGGTTCATTACCCGCGTGACGGCTTGCAGATCTTCAACTAGTACACTTTCTGTAATCTCAATTTTGATCTTGGCTGGTGTAAATGCGTATTTGGCAGCAAGCTCTGAGAAGCGTTCAACCAAGTTATGCTGAGTAAACACTGCTGGAGATAGGTTGATAGACAACGATAGAGAGACCCCCTGCTTACTATTGATATTGCTAATATGGCGCATGCTAGTTTCAGCGACAAAGAACGTAATGTCATTAATTATATTCGTTTTTTCCGCCATGCTGATAAATACGTCAGGTGGAATAAATCCTAACTTTTTGTTTTGCCAACGACAGAGCGCTTCTACCCCTAACACTACACCTGAATGTACGTCGACTTGAGGTTGATAGTGAACGTACAGTTCTTCGTTATTTAAAGCAGAATTAAGCGCGTTCTCAATCTCGAGTTTACTGTGAATATCATCAGAAATAGACTCGTTAAATAATTGAATAATGCCTTTGCTTGTACGTTTCGCGAAATAGAGTGCCATATCAGCTTTAGAGATTAACATTTCTATATTGTCAGCATGATCGGGGGATAAGGATACGCCGATGCTTGTCTTAATTGATAGGCTTTCCCCTTTGATATTGTATGAGCGTTCGATTGCCTGCTTAATCTTGTTAAGAATTGGTGTCAAAGATTCAGCTGTCGGTAGATTGTCTATAATCGCAATAAACTCATCACCGCCAAAACGGAAATACATTTCATTCGGCTCAGTTAAATGTTGTAGAGTTTGAGCAATGTTTTTGAGCAGTTGATCCCCATAGCCATGACCATGAGCGTCGTTAATATTTTTAAAATCATCTAGGTCGATAAAAAGTACAGCGATTTTAGTCGTATTTTGTATGTTTCTTTCTTGTATGACCGCAAAGCTCTCTTTTAATGCAGTTCGGTTGTAAAGACCGGTGAGTGAGTCGTGGTGAGCCAAGTAAGAGAGTTCTTTACGGTTCTGCTCTAGTTTATGGAAGTCATGTTTAATTCTGTTTTGGAAGGTAGTAAAACGTCGTGCGATGGCATTACCCATATAGAAACTAATGACCAGCAAAGTTAGGAAGCTTGCTGCACTATAAATGATGAGTTCAATCGTATCGTGCTTTAGTGATTCTTCGGTGACCAGTTTGTGTGCGATAGAGTATTGTTCAATGGCTTGGGTATAAGCACTACCAACGATATACCACTCCCAGTCTGGAATTTTTGCTACATAGTTAATGGTGTCTTGCGAACGATTGTTAGCCAACCCGTTATCGAGGCTGATAAATCGTTCTTGGAGTGAATTAGTTGAGTTTTGACTTTGAATAATTAACTGAAATGTAGGATGTTTTGACCCAATGAGTTCTTGCGACTCGTGCGCCAAAAATACGCCTTGCTTGTCGAGTACGAAAAGCTGATCAGAACCAGGAAGCGTTAAGTTTTTCAGCCAATTTAATGATTGTTGTTTTAGGTCACTTTCAACATCAACGACATAATCACCGGAGCTTATAACCCAGTCTAGTGGTTCAAAGTAGACAGAATATCCAATTTTTTCGTACTCTGTCTTGTTATCACCTGGTTTGTGAAACCACCACCTATAAAAGCTTGTTTTCTTCTCTAGTGACAGTTTGACCATTTCTGTGACTATGGGAGTGCCTCGCGTATCTTTAAGCGTGGAAAGGTCCTGTCCTTCGAGGTGGGGCTAGAATGGGTGCATGATGCCTTTAGCTTGGCGATCAACAATAAAAAGGTAACCACGATCACTATTGAAGCGAATGTCTTTTAACGCACTTTTAATGATGGATTCGATTATTTCTCTTGGCTGTGATCTGTTGTCTTCGTAGAGACGAGTAGAGATTCGATGTGCTTCTTCTAATCGTTCTTTTACGACTTGTTTTAGTTCTGACTCGGTGGTTGATTTTAAATAGAGAACTTGGCTTTTTGCTACGTCGACTTGGCTTTTAAGCAATTGTTTGTGCTGATCTTTAAATAGTTGCTCAGCTCTAACTAATTGTTTTTGGTTAGACAGGTGTGAGTTGTACAGAAATGAAGAAATTAGTACGAGTGAAAAAAGTGCGATAAAGCTAACTGGGAGCCATTTGATCAACGTGATCAGCCGAGTATCTGACGTCATAGTGTTATGAAATACAAAGAAGTTTATTTATTATGTAAAATAATATAACAAAACAAATCATCATTGCGAAGAATAAAAACGTCAAAGATCGCACTTTTCAGATAAACGTACGGTAGGTTAATAATAGAAAGGAAAGAAAAAGACAACTTGATAAATCAGTGGTTTAGCTAAAAGTGAAAATACAGTTATTGGGTGGCGTACGAATAGAGCGAGGTTTGTCATTTCGACCAATTTTCGACGATAAAAAGCCCATGCAAATTGCATAGGCTTTGATACTTTTAAAGCATTTAAGAACGAGAAAATGTAATTAGTTAATTACTTTTTCTTCAGCTTGAGCTGCTTGGTCTGCTTGGATAGCCGTTAGAGCTACAGTGTAAACGATATCGTCTACTAGAGCGCCACGTGACAAGTCATTTACTGGCTTGCGCATACCTTGAAGCATTGGACCGATAGACACTAGATCTGCTGAACGCTGTACCGCTTTGTAAGTCGTGTTACCCGTGTTTAGGTCTGGGAATACGAATACTGTCGCTTTACCTGCAACTGGAGAGTTTGGCGCTTTAGAAGCGGCTACGTTTTCCATGATTGCTGCGTCGTACTGAAGAGGACCGTCGATCACAAGATCAGGACGTTTCGCTTGAGCAAGTTTGGTTGCTTCACGTACTTTATCTACGTCTGCACCTTTACCAGATTCACCAGTAGAGTAAGAGATCATAGCAACGCGTGGGTCGATACCGAATGCCGCAGCAGAATCTGCAGATTGGATAGCGATTTCAGCAAGCTGTTCAGCTGTTGGATCTGGGTTGATCGCACAGTCACCGTATACCAGAACTTGATCAGGTAGAAGCATGAAGAAGATTGAAGATACGATAGAAGCATCGGGTGCTGTCTTGATGATCTGGAACGGAGGAACGATTGTGTTCGCCGTAGTGTGAACAGCACCAGAAACTAGGCCGTCAACTTCACCAGCTTCAAGCATCATAGTACCTAGGAATACTGAATCGTCTAGCTTCTCACGAGCGACAACTTCAGTCATACCTTTAGCGCCACGAAGTTCTACTAGACGAGCTACGTAGTTTTCGCGAACTGATGCAGAGTCGATGATCTCAACGCCAGCGCCTAGCTCAACACCTTGTTGTGCAGCAACACGACGGATTTCTTCAGGGTTACCTAGAAGTACACACGTTGCGATACCGCGCTCAGCACAGATAGCCGCAGCTTTAACTGTACGTGGCTCGTCACCTTCAGGAAGAACGATGCGCTTAGCCGCTTTACGAGCAAATTCAGTTAGCTGGTAACGGAATGCTGGTGGGCTTAGACGACGGATGCCTTGAGTACCTTCAGATAGAGAATCAATCCAAGGGCCATCAATGTGGCTTGCAACGTGATCGTTAACGAACTCGATACGCTCTTTATCGTCTGCAGGAACTTCTAGGTTGAAGCTCTGTAGGTTTAGAGACGTCTGCCAAGTGTTACCTTGAGCTTTGAAGATCGGTAGACCTGAAGCGAATGCTGGTGCACAAAGGTTAGCAATACTTTCTGGAATGTCGTAACCGCCAGTCAGTAGGATTGCGCCAATCTCAACACCGTTTTTCGCAGCAAGAGCCGCAGCAACGATAACGTCAGGACGGTCTGCAGAAGTTACTAGCAGTGAACCTGGCTTGAAGTGCTCAATCATGTGCGGTAGAGAACGTGCACAGAAAGTGATGCTCTTAATACGACGAGTTGAGATTTCACCTTCGTTAACGATTTCAGCGTTAAGGTGCTTAGCCATATCAACCGCACGAGTTGCGATTAGGTCGATGCTCCATGGCACACAGCCAAGAACACGGATAGGGCTAGAATTGAAGATTTGCATTACTTCAAGGTTCGCTTGCTGAGCGCTGTCTGCATCATCAAAGATTTCAGATAGGTCAGGGCGAGTACGACCAGCTTCATCAACAGGAGCATTAAGCTTGTTGATGATTACGCCTTTGATATTCTTGTTTTTTGTACCGCCGAAGTTAGAACATGCTACTTCGATACGCTCTTTAAGTTGCGTAGGGTTGTCAGTACCAGGAGTCGCAACGAATACGATCTCTGCGCCAAGCGTTTTTGCGATTTCTGCGTTCACTTGGTTTGCAAACGGGTGCTTACGAGTAGGGACTAGGCCTTCGATTAGCGTTACTTCAGCGTCTTTGTTGATTTTGTTGTATTGCTCAACAACAGATTCAAGAAGTACATCCATTTTTTCACTACCGATCAACGCTTCAGCTTTAGTCATCGCAATTGGTTCACCAATCTTGATGTCGCTGTTTGTGCTAATGATAGTTGATGTTAGATCTGGTTGATCGCCACCGCTACGAGGTTGAGCGATTGGTTTGTAGAACGAAACACTTACGCCTTTGCGCTCCATCGCGCGAAGAACACCCATGCTTACACTAGTAAGACCAACACCAGCGCTTGTAGGGATAAGCATAATAGTACGGGACATTGAGGAGTACCTTTAACTATTGGAATGAAAAAAGCTCAACTCCTGTTCCTACCAACATTTATATAGGGGTAGGAATAAAAGTTGAGCCCCATTTTTCTTAGATAAAAATCTGACTAGCGTCGAGTGAAGCTAGTCAGAAAATTCGATTAAAGACCTGCTAGTTCAGCTGTATCTTCTGCAATCACTAGCTCTTCATTAGTAGAGATAACCATTGCTGGTACACGGCTGTTTTCAGTCGTGATAGTACCTTCGCCGCCGAAACGAGCTTTAAGGTTAGCTGCGCTATCTACTTCGATACCGAAGAATGCAAGACGGTTAAGAACCATTTCACGGATTGGCGCTGAGTTTTCACCGATGCCACCAGTGAATACGATAGCGTCAAGGCGACCTTCTAGGGTTGCAGTGTAGCTTGCAACGTATTTAGCTAGACGGTGACAGAATACGTCCATTGCACGAGTAGCTTCTTCTTTCTCGCCGTAGTTGTCTTCAACGAAACGACAGTCAGAAGTTACTTGAGTTAGACCTTGTAGGCCAGACTCTTTAGTGAACATTGTGTTGATTTCATCAACGCTCATGCCAAGTTTGTCATGTAGGTGGAACATAACAGCAGGGTCAAGGTCGCCACAGCGAGTACCCATTACAAGACCTTCAAGAGGAGTAAGGCCCATAGAAGTATCTACAGATTGGCCATTCTTGACTGCACAAACAGATGCGCCGTTACCTAGGTGACAGTTAATGATGTTAACTTCTTCAATAGGTTTGTCTAGAAGCGTGGCACACTCACGAGTAATAAATAGGTGAGATGTACCATGTGCACCGTAACGACGAATACCGTGATCTGTGTATAGGTTGTATGGAAGCGCGTATAGGTAAGCTTCTTCTGGCATTGTCGTGTGGAAAGCAGTATCAAATACAGCAACGTTTTTTAGTGCTGGGAATGATTTTTGAGCTGCTTTAATACCGATAAGGTGCGCAGGGTTGTGAAGAGGAGCGAAAGTCGCTGCATCTTCGATACCTTTAATTACTTCATCAGTGATTAGTGCTGATGAAGTAAAGTTTTCACCACCATGCACAACACGGTGACCGATTGCTGCAAGGTTTTCAGAAAGTTCTGGCTTAGAAGCAAGAATAGTTTCTACCATGAAGGCTAGTGCTTCTTCGTGTGCTGCGCCATTACCTAGTTGAGCTTCGTGTTTACCATCAAGTTTCCACTTGATACGAGCTTCAGGAAGATGCAGACATTCTGCAAGACCTGTTAGATGCTCGTCACCAGATACTGCGTCAACTACAGCAAATTTAAGAGAAGAACTACCACAGTTTAAAACTAAAACTAGCTTAGACATTAATGACTACCTGTTTATTTTTCTGATCGAAATCAGTTAAGGATGAAAATTAATCTCAAGAATAGTCGAAGCACATAGGCTTGCGTACTAACCTTGGTCAAAAAAACGTTAATTTCCGTATAAAGTGAAAGCGCTCTTTATCAAAAAGAGGCTTGTGCATTCCTTGCAGAAGTCTTCTCAAAGTTGCTTAAATTGTAAATAAGGGCAACAATGAGATTGAGGCCTGCAAATAATAGCGATATTGTGCAAATATAACAAAAAAATTTGAAAGAATATTATTTTTCGTCAAATTTTTGTGTTTTTAGTTGATGATTTCAACTTTTTTTTAATGGGAGACTCATATGAGCAATAGAGTTGGTTTAGCTAGTAGTTTAAAAGATGGCCAAAAGTACATGGATCTCTGGCCCGTCCGAAAAGAGTTAAACGCGATCTTCCCAGAACAGCGCATTATTAAAGCGACCCGTTTTGGCGTGAAAGTGATGCCTGCGATTGCTGCTATTAGTGTTCTTACACAAATGGTCTTTAATAATTACCAAGCGATGCCACAAGCTGTGGTCATGGCTTTGTTTGCAATCAGCTTACCGCTTCAAGGCATGTGGTGGTTAGGTAATCGCTCAAACACACAACTTCCACCTGCGCTAGTCTCGTGGTATCGCGAACTTCATGAGAAGATCACTGAAACGGGTTTTGCGTTAGAGCCAATGAAGTCGCGCCCTCGTTATAAAGAATTGGCGATCATTTTAAATCGCGCATTTCGTCAGCTAGATAAATCCTCAATGGAACGTTGGTTCTAATGAGTTTCAACTCTCCTCTTGTCTGAGAGCAACTATTCTTCATTGATGGTTTGTTCTCAGGTTTGACTTTAATATTTTCACTTCGTTTTTATTCATCTCGCTCCCCTCATTCCTTTTTTCTCTTACTACTCATGTAGTTTCTTACCTTTCAAATTCTGCCTCTCGCTATTTCACGCATTTTTCGAGCCTTGTTGTGTTTTTGTTAAATATAACTTCAAGTTATCAATGGTTATTGTTAATAATATCAATAGTGATGTTGTTCTCTTTGAGCGAGCAATAACGAGTAGAGCTTGATTCAGGGAGCGATAATGAGTTCTGTAAAAAAGGTATTGGCAGCGGTCGTAAGTTGTCTGTTGTTGCTATGGACAAGCAATGTAATGGCGAATGTTGCCAAAGTTTCGGTTTCACAAGTTATTGACCATCCAGATCTGAATGCAACACGTCTAGGGCTTCTTGAAGGATTAAGAGCTAAAGGTTATGAACCTGGTAAGAACTTAGAGTTTTCTTATGAAATGGCGGACGGAAATCCAGCGCAAGCCGCCAAAATTGCCAGAGAGCTTGTCAGTGAAAATCCTCATGTATTGGTTGGTATTGCAACACCGACTTCACAAGCCCTAGTTTCGGCGACTCGCTCTATTCCTATCGTGTTTACTGCGGTTACCGATCCTATCGGCGCTAGGCTAGTCAAACAACTGGAAAAGCCGGGACGAAATGTCACAGGCCTTTCTGACTTATCACCTATTTCCCAACATGTATCTCTTATTAAAGAGCTACTCCCCAATGCAGTTTCAGTCGGTGTGGTTTATAACCCAGCAGAGGCAAATGCTGTTGCTTTAGTAGGGCTGTTAAAGCAGGCAACACGAGACTTTGGCTTTACTTTGCATACTGAAAAAGCGTTGACCATCGATGATGTAGAAGAAAAAACAGCATCCGTGGCTAAGAGATCTGATGTTATCTACGCACTAACTGATAACACGGTGGCAAGCGGTATCGAAGGACTTATAAATGCTGCAAACCAAACTGGCACACCCGTGGTTGCAGGAGCAACGTCTTATGTTGGCAAGGGAGCAATCGCTGGATTAGGTCTAGATTACTATGACGTCGGGGTGCAGACCGCTGATTATGTGGCCGCTATTTTGAACGGACAAAAACCAGGGAAGTTGAATGTCAAAACAGCTCAAAGCTCTCAGTTGGTAGTTAACCTAGATGCCGCTCGTATGCTTGGTTTGACGCTACCTAAGTCTGTGGTTGATCGTGCGATAGTCAGTCGTTAATAGGTATTTACATCAAAAAAATCATGTTTGATAAGTCACTTTGTTAACAGGGACTTAAACCATCATAATGAACAACATTAGTCGACTCTCACCATTAGCTGCGATCTATTTTATTCATTTTTAAGTAGTTATTTACCCGATAGGTGCATCGTTAATACCAACTTACATTATTTTACATCGAGAGGGCTGTCGATTAATGTCATAATATTAATGGAACTAATGAAAATAACTGAGCGCTAAGAGCACATTCTATGAAAGTAAATAGGCACTTTAGCCTTACCTTTGTCTTCGGCTTTCCCGCTGTGATCGCGACCATGTTACTTGGGCTGATAGGAAAAAATTATTTTGATGCGGTTGAAAAAGACATCAGCAGTGAGTTTCAGCGTATTGAAGAAGTGTTTAAACGAACGACCAAAATTGTTACCGCTCTAGATTACAGCTTCTCTAATTACTACAAATCAGGAAACCCTCTTTTCCTTGATCACAATAAGCAAGTGGTTGATGGTCTTTGCCGAATTTGGCCCATTGACGTATTACTTCTTGCTGACGGAAAAACCGCAGATATCCCCTCTGTCGATATCGACTATATGTTGGTTGGTCAAGAACCCCTTTGTAATGAAACCAGTGATAGCTATAAAAGTGCGTCAGAAAAAATTGCTCTAGCGCCAATTCTTTCATTTTTGTCCCAGCTTGATGAATATCACAACGGCGTACACTTTATTGATACTCGTGGGTATGTGATCTCTTCGCCAGAAGACTTTGCTAAAGAGCTAGGGAAAGAACTACTTTCGACCATAAAAAGCCGCCCGTATTGGCAAAGAACCGCCAACAATCCAGAACAATTGACTTTAACGGGTCCTGCGTATCGATTTGACTCTCTTGACCGTATGATAAGCATGACGATTCCGGTGTTTCATAAGGGGATACATCAAGGAATGCTTTCTGTTGAGATTGACGCCAGTAAATTGCTTGCGAGTTCGAATGAGCACTTAGCCGGTAGAATCGATATTATTGATACCACCTTGGTTAATCCGGTTGATAGCGCTACTTTCTATCGCGCGATACAACTGGAAGGAGTCACCTCTCATCACGCGATGTACTACGAATTAGATTTTGCCAAAGAGGTGGAGCACTTTTTTGTCTACGAGAAAGACAGTCTGATTGTCGCTATCATCGTATATCTATTCTCTGTAACGCTCTTTTTCTTCGTTAACTCCAATATTGAACGTGGTTACTTCAAAGAGCTAGCAGCTAAAGATCCGATGACCGGGCTGCTAAATCGCAGAGGATTGGAAGCTTTTTGGCGCAGTGTGGAGCATGACCAGTTATTCGCCTTGACTGTATTTGACATTGATAATTTCAAGTTGATTAATGATACCTTTGGGCATGACAAAGGGGATGATGTTATTCGCTACATGTCCCGCCAGATAAGTAATAGCATTCGAAGTAGTGATGTAGCAGCAAGGTTTGGTGGTGAAGAGTTTGTCGTTTATCTTAAAGGTGATGATCGTGAAACGTTAATGAGGACATTAGAGCGTGTTAAAAATGCTGTCTGTGCGAACTCAGCTAACATTGTACCTAATGGTTTTACTGTCTCTGGTGGTGTTTGTATTACTGAAGCTGAGCATAATAACCTAAGCTTTGAAGAGATATTCAAACACGCGGATGAAAAGTTGTACGTGGCTAAGACGACAGGTAAAGACCGCATCGTATTTTAACCACGCTATTGAACTTCTATGTTAGAGAAGAAGGGGAACTAACTCACACAGTTTGGCGATGTTCCTCTTGATAACGCTGAAGGCGCTCCACAATAGGTGGCGCTTTCTTGAAAGTGCGAATTTCTTTAAATAGTTCGTTCGCTTCAGGGTAGCCTTTACTTAGATAAACAAACCACTGCTTCACTCTATTGGGGTAGTACATGCCTTTGTCCCCTTTTATTTGAAACTCTGAATAGCGTAGCAAAAGTTCGATGACTTTATTCCACGGCATTTTTGGGTGGTTGTGCTTAACGACGTTGCCAAGATTTGGAATGTTGAAAGCGCCACGACAGACCATCAATGAATCGACGCCAGTGGCTTCTATGCAATCTTGACCATCTTGATAGTTCCAGATTTCCCCATTAGCAATCAAAGGTAGAGACGTTTTTTCTCTTATTTGATTGATGTAATCCCATTTAATTTCGCTGGCTTTATAGCCGCCAACTTTGGTTCTTGCATGCACAGTGAGTTCGTCTGCCTTTGCTTGTTCGATAGCGTCGACAATTTCAAAGCACTCTTCCGGGTGCTCCCAACCCAATCGAATTTTTGCAGATACGGGAATGTGTGCTGGCACCGCATCTCGACAAGACTTCACCACTTGATAGATGAGTTCTGGTTCTTTTAGCAGTGACGCACCGCCATTACTTTTGTTTACCGCTTTTGCAGGGCAACCAAAATTAAGATCAATGCCTTTAGCGCCTAAACTAGCAGCTTGAAAAGCATTCTCGGCCATCCAATTTGGGTGTTGTCCTAGAAGCTGGAGATGGATTGGAACACCAGCCATGGTTTGAGAGCCTTGATGCAATTCAGGGCAAATACGGTGAAAAACATGCGGAGGAAGAAGTTGATCAACTACGCGCACAAATTCCGTCACACAGAGATCGTAATCATTGATCTCTGTGAGAATTTCACGCATTAGATGGTCTAAAACGCCCTCCATAGGGCCAAGTATTACTCGCATTTGCTTTACCGAAACTGAATGGATCGAAAATTAAGACGCGTGATTGTACGGGCAAGTTAAAAGCTTGTCACTATGAGCTAGGTGAATCTGACGTAACAGTTATTTCACCGGTTAGAGGGAAGTAGTTGAGCCTTGGTAAATCTTCGCCTAGCGAGTAACCATCAGTGTAGTAGTAATAGCAGCTTGGATCTGATGTATACCAAGCAACGATCGGTTCTTCTGAAGGGAATACTGAGCTACCGTGATCTCTAACGGTGAGGTCAGTATTCATGAGCGCCCGCCAAAGCCTTGCGCAGTCACTCCCTCTAATTGCAGTCCCCGAATTAATCGGTAGTTGATCAACAGCGATTGGAAAACCAGTCGATGAAGGATAAACGCTGCCTTCACCATAATCGACATCTTGATTAAAATCAGGCTCTCCATCAACAAGCCACTGTGAGTGGTAAAGGTTAACAGCAGTTCGAAAAGAAGAAAAAGCACCTTGAGCTATAGCTTCATGGCTATCGCGTTGGTAATTTAGAAAGCGAGGAGCTGCGGTAACGGCAAGTATGCCTAAAATAACGACGACAGAGACTAGCTCTATCAAAGTAAAACCATTTTGGTGTTGTTTCATAATGTATTCTATATGTAACTAAATATTTCAATGACTCTTTTACACTTCAAACTTAAATTTTCAAAATGAAATAAGTTTAGTTTGCTGAATTGAACTAAAGATAATGTTTGCGTGGCTACTGGTAGGTGTAATTAATCATAGAGCTATACGAATAATTACTAATTGTTAGCCTTGTGGGTATAATGGAGACAACAGAATTGACCGACTAGTGAAGTAATATGAAGTATCAATTATTGAGTCTTCCTGACTCAATTAACGACGTAACAGCCCAGTTTGTAGAAGGTGCTATATTTGCATCTAACCTTGCAACTAAACCTCTTGATCCAGAGGCTTGGTTACCTATAGCTATTCCTGAAACTGGTCAGGACTTCGTTCCTCAAGTCACCGAGCAAATTAATCGCCAACATAACCTCATTCAGCGAAGTGAATATTTGCTTACAGAAGTGCTTGATGCAGATAATTTTGCTGAACAGCTAGCCGATTTTTCTGAAGGTTTTATGATGGTCTGGCCGACGATTGAAGAACAGTGGCAGGAAACGTCAATCGCAGATGGCACATTACGCATGCTACAAGCAATGTTAACAACATTCATGCTGGCGATTGATGAAGAACAGACAATCGAGCAAATGAAAGCAGCTGGATTAGAAACCCCGCCAACTTTGAATGATCTAGTCGGGCAAGTCGATTTGATGGTGACAGAAGTTGCGCTAGCAGCGGATGAAGCGATGCTCGGAAATAAATCTCAAAGTGTGAATCCGTTTAAGGGCATCGGCCGAAATGATGTTTGCCCGTGTGAAAGTGGTAAAAAGTTTAAACAGTGCTGTGGTAAAAAATCTTAATTGCATTGTTAATAGATAATAAAAAGTCGACGTAATGTCGACTTTTTCGTTTCTTAACATGATGTGCTAATTGTTAGTCATTCTTCGATTTAACGAATTGAGAAATCACTACAAAACCGAAAGCAACCAAGTTACCCGCGAAGATAATCACTAGCCATTGAGGCATTGAAAGTTCTAAGAACTGCCATACAACCTTGCTGCAGTCGCCGTAGGCCTCAAACATCCACGGAGCCCATTGGTTTAGAGGTGCCCAGCTAGGGAAGGTCACGAACAGGTCACAGGTAGCGAAAGGAGATGGGTTAAACTGGTAGTCAACGTGCTCTAAAGCAAGCATCAACCCTTTATACGCACCTAACCCCCAACCAAGTAGACCTAGCCAACGTGAAATCGGATTATGCGGGGCAATAGCACCAATCATTGCTGCGATGCCGATAGCGAGCATAGCAACGCGCTCGTAGATACACATTACGCAAGGGCCAAGCATCATCACGTGCTGAAAGAAAAGAGCACATGCTTCAAAAAAGACAATAAAAGCCAGCAGTAAAAGCCAAGATAAACGTCCCTTAGAGAAGTCTTTGAGCATTGCAAAAAAGTTCACGAATTTAATCCTGTCAATAAAATAAAAAAGCCCTGATTACTCAGAGCTTTTTATCTTGGATAAGTTTCCTAATCAACTAATATTTTTGATTAGTTAGATGCACCTATTGTGTTTAGCGATAGAAATCCGGGTTAGTGGCCACCGGAGATAACTGGAGCTACCACTTCACCCGTACGGTGAATGATCCAACCTGCATCATAGAACCATGCTGTCATCGGTTCTACGAAGAACACAATACCGGCAAGGCCAACAAGTGCTAATACGAGAGTATATGGCAAAGCCATGATGACCATGCGGCCGTAAGACAGTCGAATTAACGGAGCAAGTGCTGACGTTAATAGGAATAGGAATGCAGCTTGGCCGTTTGGCGTAGCAACAGAAGGTAGGTTGGTACCTGTGTTGATAGCAACAGCAAGCAGATCAAATTGGTCGCGAGTGATGACGCCTTCAACCAGAGCTGTTTTAACTTCGTTGATGTAAACCGTACCGACGAATACGTTGTCAGAAACCATCGACAAGATACCGTTGGCTACGTAGAAGAGTGCGAGCTGTGCGCCTTTATCTTCAACGTGAAGTACAGCATCGATTACTGGCTTAAATAGAGCCTGGTCGATGATTACAGCAACAACCGCAAAAAAGACGGCAAGAAGTGCGGTAAATGGCAGTGCTTCTTCAAAAGCTTTACCCATCGAGTGCTCTTCAATTACACCTGTAAACGCTGTAGCTAAGATGATCACTGAAAGGCCAATCAAACCGACTTCAGCGACGTGAAGCGCAAGGCCAACAATAAGCCAAACTGCGATTGCACTCTGAACCCATAGTTTAGCTACATCTTGTTTTGTACGGTTTGCGCGTTCTTTGTTGTCAAATTCAACTAAGATTTGGCGAACGTTATTTGGCAGCTCTGCACCGTAGCCAAACACTTTGAATTTCTCGACAAGTGCACAAGTTAAAATACCACAGAAGAAAACAGGCAGTGTAACTGGCAGCATGCGGATAATAAATTCACCGAACTCCCAACCCGCTTGCTTAGCAATTACTAAGTTTTGTGGTTCACCTACCATGGTCATTACACCACCCAGAGCAGTACCAACACCGGCGTGCATAAGTAGTGAACGTAGGAATGCGCGGTAGTTTTCTAGGTCATCACGAGTTAGCTCAGAGATCTCTTCATCATGAGTATGATCGTGCGCAGACGTTGTGCCCTTGCCTGATGCAACCTTGTGGTAGATAGAGTAGAAGCCCACTGCAACGCTAATGACTACGGCGATTACTGTCAGCGCATCTAGGAAGGCAGACAAGAATGCTGCGGCGACACAGAAAGCGACAGAGAGTAGAATTTTGGATTGGATACCGAGCAGGATCTTCGTAAAAATGAACAGAAGTAGTTCTTTCATGAAGTAGATGCCAGCAACCATGAATACTAGTAAGAGTAATACTGGTAGGTTTGCTTGTAGCTCATGATAAACCATTTCTGGTTTAGTCATGCCAATGGCGACGGCTTGAATTGCCAATAAGCCACCGGGTTGGAGAGGGTAGCACTTTAGAGCCATAGCTAGAGTGAAAATAAACTCAACCACTAATAGCCAGCCCGCAACAAATGGGTCAACTAGGAAAAAAACAAACGGGTTGATGATTAAAAAGGAAATGATGGCAAGTTTATACCAATCAGGAGCTTTACCAAGGAAGTTTTTGATAAAAGCGTTTCCGAGAGACATCGGCATGTTAATACTCTTTTATGTTGATTATGAATAGACAAGCAATACAACATTTTGAGAATCGAGCTGTAGGTTTAGTTAAAACCTATAACTAACAGTGACTTAGAAAAACTACATTCCATGTAATGTTCTGTGGTCTTGCCAAGTCACTCCCTTAGAAACTCAAGCACTGCTTATTTTTGAGCGCAACTCTACTCTTAGATAACATTTAGTCAACAGGAAAACCCCTGTAGCACTAAAAATACCTCTTTTTTGTTGAGAAACGCGATCAAAGTAGCGCAAGCATATCACTTAAAATGTGATAAAAACCGACTAGAATCAATATTTCAGCGAAATGATTAAAATTTACAGAATAACGACGGCTTATATATGATTATTACAACTTAATATTGCAAATTAATAGATTTAAAAATATGACCAATCTCATTGATTTTAAAAAGAATTTGTTGTGTTAATGGTTTGTTTAAATGATGATTTGTAGTCGCTTGCTATCCAAACCTTGAGTGCAAACGTGTGCTGAACTTTAGAGTTTTAACTCTACTTGGGTTTTGAGTGCGTAAAATTTTTTGGGGGTATTTCCGCAGGGTGTTAACTAGTGGTATGATGAGTAAATTAGAACAAAATAATTAAATTGGATTGAAGTGTAGATGGTCATTAAGGCAAAGAGCCCGGCAGGATTTGCAGAAAAGTATATCATTGAAAGTATTTGGAATGGCCGTTTCGCTCCAGGTTCTATCTTGCCCGCAGAGCGTGAGCTTTCTGAGCTGATTGGTGTTACACGTACTACGCTTCGTGAAGTACTTCAGCGTCTTGCTCGTGATGGTTGGTTGACAATCCAACACGGTAAGCCAACTAAAGTTAATCAGTTTATGGAAACGTCAGGTCTTCATATCCTTGATACATTAATGACGTTGGACGTTGATAACGCAAGTAAAATGGTAGAAGACCTGCTTGCTGCTCGTACTAATATCAGCCCTATCTTTATGCGTTATGCATTCAAAGCAAATAAAGAGGCTTCAGAGCGTACGATTACTAACGTAATTGAATCTTGTGAATCTTTACTTGCGGCACCTACTTGGGATGAATTCTTAGAATCGTCGCCATATGCTGACAAGATCAAACAATCGGTGAAAGAAGACGTAGAAAAAGATGAAGCGAAGCGTCAAACGATCTTAATTGCTAAAACTTTTAACTTCTACGATTACATGCTTTTCCAACGTTTAGCATTCCATTCAGGTAACCAAATTTATGGCCTGATCTTTAATGGTGTTCGAAAATTGTACGACCGTGTTGGTAGCTACTACTTCTCTAACCCAGAAGCTCGTCGTTTAGCCATGGAGTTCTACAAAAACTTGTTTGTTATTTGTGAAAGCGGTGAGCGTGAGAATTTGCCACTTGTGATTCGTAACTACGGTATCGCAAGCGCACAGATTTGGAACGAGATGAAGACAACGTTACCGACAAACTTTACTGAAGACGACAGCTAAGTCTTTTCATTAAACTACTGTTCGGTTGTTTTACTTATTGAGTAAACGACGTAAAGAAAACGAAAAAGCGGCGAGATAATCAAATTATCTCGCCGCTTTTTATTTATTGATAGTTGGTGAGAACGTATCAATAGGCAGTAACTTACCCTGCAAACTCTTCTGAGTCTGGACGGTTAGTAAATTGCACGCCATTTAGAAAATCGCAAAGTAGTTGGTCTTCACATACTTTGTAGTTCTTGTTCTCTGGCTTACGGAAGTAGGCACCAATCTCGTACTTACTTAGGCTGATGCCTACCATTTCTAATATATCTAATACATCTTCTGCTTTCATGTTCAACGCAATACGCAGCTTCATGAAAATCATGTTGTTAGTCAGAGCTACTTCAGGTTTAGGTTGAACACCTTCTTTTTTGCCACGCTTAAGATTGATAAAACCATTTAGGAATACCGCTAACTCTTTATCTTTCATCTTAGAGCATGACTTGTCGTTGTCGTCTTTTAGCCAATTAATCACTTGGTCATGAGCAACGGTCACATCAGCTTGCTCGATAGCTTTAATGATCTGTGCATTTTTAAGGTTTAGCGCGTGTTGAATACGACGCAAGATTTCGTTGTTAGTCACTGGGGATTCCTAAAAAGGGTTTGAAGAGTAAAGAGGTGTTGGTTAGCCCGTTATTGTCGGCAAACAAATTTCTACTCTACATAGCATAGTTGACGGCGACTCTAACAGAGAACGCTTATTTTCGGTAGATATAAAAAATCCCCAATGCTTATCAACTCATTCAAGTTAAAAGTGCATTAGGGATTTCGCTATGAGTGCTTGTTATCTGACTGAAGCCAGAGCTACATTACACGCATGCCAGGTTGAGCACCTTCGTGTGGTTCAAGGATCCACAAGTCACTGCCACCAGGACCAGCAGCTAGGATCATGCCTTCAGACATACCAAACTTCATCTTACGAGGTTTAAGGTTTGCTACCATGACAGTTAGTTTGCCTTCTAACTCTTCAGGTTTGTACGCTGACTTGATACCAGAGAATACTTGGCGAGTTTCACCACCGATGTCCAGTTGGAACTTCAGTAGCTTGTTCGCTTTTGGTACTTCTTCACATGAGATAATACGAGCAATACGCATATCGACTGCTGCAAAGGCATCGAATTCAATCTCGTCTGCGATTGGCTCTTTGTCTAGCTCAGTTTGGCTTGCTTGCTCTTTTTCAGCTTCTGCTTTTTCTTTTGCTGCTGCTTCAGCGACTGCATCTTCTTTAGAAGACTCGATCATTGCTTCCACTTTCTTCGGATCAATACGGCTAAACAGCGCTTTGAACTTAGTGATTTCGTGATCAGTTAGCGGTGTAGCAATCGCTTCCCACGTTAGCTCTTCGTTTAGGAAAGCCTCAGTGCGCGCCGCAAGCTCTGGCATAACGGGTTTCAGGTAAGCCATTAGCACGCGGAATAGGTTAATACCGACAGAAGAAACCTCTTGAAGCTCTTTCTCTTTGCCTTCTTCTTTCGCAAGAACCCAAGGTGCTTTTTCGTCAATGTACTGGTTAGCTTTATCTGCTAGTGCAGTAATTTCACGGATAGCGCGGCTGAACTCACGAGTTTCGTATAGCTGACCGATACGCTCAGCAGCAGCAACGAATTCGTTGTATAGCTCAGGTTCTGCAAATTCAGCAGCAAGTTTGCCTTCAAAACGTTTCGTGATGAAGCCAGCGTTACGAGACGCTAGGTTAACAATCTTGTTTACGACGTCAGCGTTTACACGTTGAGTGAAGTCTTCAAGGTTAAGGTCAAGGTCATCAATACGGCTGTTTAGTTTCGCAGCGTAGTAGTAGCGTAGACACTCAGGGTCTAGGTGGTTTAAGTAAGTGCTTGCTTTGATGAATGTGCCTTTCGACTTAGACATCTTCGCACCGTTCACCGTTACGTAGCCGTGTACGAATACGTTGTTTGGCTTGCGGAAACCAGCGCCTTCTAGCATTGCAGGCCAGAATAGGCTGTGGAAGTAAACGATGTCTTTACCGATGAAGTGGTAAAGCTCAGTTGTGCTGTCTTTCTTCCAGTATTCGTCAAAGTTTAGATCGTCACGCTTGTCACATAGGTTCTTGAAAGAAGCCATGTAGCCAACAGGAGCGTCTAGCCAAACGTAGAAAAATTTGTTTTTCTCGCCTGGGATTTCGAAACCGAAGTAAGGTGCATCACGTGAGATATCCCACTGTTGCAGGCCAGACTCGAACCATTCCTGCATTTTGTTTGCAGTTTCATTCTGTAGAGAGCCAGAACGAGTCCACTCTTTTAGCATGCTTTCGAACTGAGGCAGGTCGAAGAAGAAGTGCTCAGAATCTTTCATTACTGGAGTTGCGCCAGAAACCGCTGATTTAGGGCTAATTAGCTCAGTTGGGCTGTATGTCTCACCACAGTTATCACAGTTATCACCATACTGGTCTTCTGACTTACACTTAGGGCAAGTACCTTTTACGAAGCGGTCTGGTAGGAACATTTCTTTCTCAGGATCGAAAAGCTGAGAAATAGTGCGGCTAGAAATGAAGCCGTTCTTTTTAAGTTCGAGATAGATGTGAGAAGCCAGTTCACGGTTCTCTTCGCTATGTGTGCTGTGGTAGTTATCAAAGCTGATATCAAAGCCAGCGAAGTCTTTTTGGTGCTCTTCACTAACAGCAGCGATCATCTCTTCTGGCGTGATACCCATCTGTTGAGCTTTAAGCATAATTGGCGTGCCGTGAGCATCGTCAGCACAGATGAAGTTTACAGTGTTGCCACGTAGACGCTGGTATCGAACCCAGATATCAGCTTGGATATGCTCAAGCATATGACCAAGGTGAATAGAGCCGTTAGCGTACGGAAGCGCACAAGTTACCAAAAGTTGTCTTGGATCAGTTGCCATACTTAATAATTCGCTTTTTTGATAGGTATAAATTTTGAGAGGTAATACTACTTTATAACGTGTGATACGCCAAGTTATCAGACAAAGGATTCCCCTAGTTTTTTAGGGGTTCAGTCTTCATCTCGTGGGTGATAGCATAAATAAAAAAAGGAGCCCCAATGCGTAACTTTACTTCTAAGCAAGATTTCTGTTCATGGCTGAATGAGTTCGAGTCACCAATTCTCATCCCAGAGTGGGCGCTACACCAAAATATTGTATCGGTTGATCCGCGTGGATCATTCATTATTACTTTACCCTTTGCTGCTAATCAGCTCGCAATTGAACTGGAACAGTGGATCCACTCCCAGATTGAACAGCAACTTGTTAGTGCTTTTCAGTTTGAAGTACAAGTGAAGCCGTCTGCGCTAGAAACAACAGTCGCGACACCTTTGAAGGGCGTTAAGAACATTATCGCCGTGACGTCGGCAAAGGGTGGGGTGGGTAAATCGACTACTTCTGTAAACCTTGCGCTTGCGTTATCTAAGTCAGGTTCAAAAGTGGGCTTGTTGGATGCGGATATCTACGGTCCATCTGTGCCTATGATGCTTGGTCAGCTAGACGCAAAACCAGAAGTACAGAATAACAAATGGATGATGCCAATCGAAGCGCACGGCATTTTTACGCATTCTATCGGTTACCTTGTATCAAAAGATGATGCAGCTATCTGGCGTGGTCCAATGGCGGCGAAAGCATTAGGTCAGCTTGTTAACGAAACCGTATGGCCAGAGTTGGATTACCTTGTTATCGACATGCCACCGGGCACGGGTGATATTCAGTTAACGCTTTCGCAGCAGATCCCAGTGACGGGCGCGGTTGTGGTGACCACCCCTCAAGATTTGGCATTAGCCGATGCGCGTAAAGGTGTGGCGATGTTTGATAAAGTGAGCGTGCCAGTGGCAGGCTTAGTGGAAAACATGAGCTACCATATCTGTAGCCACTGTGGCGAGAAAGAGCATATCTTTGGCGCTGGTGGCGCGGAAGCCATGTCAGAAGAGTTTTACCTCGATATCTTAGCGCAAATCCCGCTGCACATTGATGTACGTGAAGATATTGATGCAGGTTGCCCAACCGTTATACGTCGTCCAGATAGTGAACACACGCGTCATTACTTAGAGCTTGCTGAGAATGTGGCTGCGAAGATGTTCTGGACGGGAAAAGCGAGACCAGAGGCGATTAACTTCTCGATGGTTGAATAGCAATGGCTGATCACAAAGGTGTGTAAATCATGTTTGGGTGAGATAAACAACGGTTGGATTAAGTGGATAGCCATAGGGCTTGTGCACATAGTTGTATTTAAGTTATTTGAAAGCAAACGATTGTTTTAAGTAAATGTATTGAGATCATCAATTTGACTGCAATTAGCTAACATCGCGACTAGAATCTATATGCTTTAGCCCCTATAATCAGGCGGTTTATCTCTTCCCACCACCAAACCATATCGGGTGCAAATTAATGTCTGATAATAATCAATGTGTCATCGTAGGTATCGCTGGCGCTTCAGCTTCAGGAAAAAGCCTGATCGCGAGTACGATTTATAATGAGCTGCGCGAAAAAGTAGGCGACCATCAAATTGGTGTTATCACGGAAGATTGCTATTACAGCGACCAAAGTCACTTGAGTATGGAAGAGCGAGTTAAAACTAACTACGACCACCCAAATGCACTAGATCATGACCTTTTATGCGAACATCTACAGCAGCTAATGAGTGGCAATGCCGTGGAAGTTCCTGAATACAGCTACACAGAGCACACACGCACTTCTGAAACGACTACACTTACTCCTAAGAAAGTGATCATTTTAGAAGGTATTCTGCTTCTGACAGACCCGCGTCTTCGTAAACTAATGCACGCAAGCGTATTTATGGATACACCGTTGGACATCTGTCTACTACGTCGTGTTAAGCGTGATGTAGAAGAGCGTGGTCGAACAATGGATACGGTACTTAAACAATACCAAGAAACAGTACGCCCAATGTTCATGCAGTTTATCGAGCCTTCAAAACAACATGCAGACATCATCGTTCCTCGTGGTGGTAAAAACCGTATTGCGATTGATGTGCTAAAAGCGCATATTGCGAAGTTGTTGAAGTCTTAATCGAATAAAATTTTGCCTAAGTGACTCACTTAGCTTTATTTTTTACCGAATCAGTGGCACTTTTATAGTGCCACTTTCTTTTGGAATCTAAGCAAGGAATATGCGGATGAAGAAACTACTCATTTTCATAGCTGTACCAGTGTTTGTTGTCGTTGCAGCAATTCTGGCACTAGTGCTGTTAGTGAATCCCAACCAATTTAAGCCATTAATTGTCGAACAAGCCCAAAAACACACAGGCCTAGAGCTCGTGATCGAGGGTGATATCAGTTGGCAATTCTTCCCATCTATTGGCTTCGAACTTGGTCAAACTGAATTACGTAACCCTGAAGGGTTCACTCAACCAAACCTGTTTAAGGTTGATACGGTTGGCGTTGATGTTTCGGTTACTCCGCTATTTAGCAATCAACTAGAGATCGGCAATATCACTCTAGATGGTGCAGAATTTTATTTAGAAACGCTTAAAGATGGTCGCAAGAACATCGATGCGCTCACACAAGTGTCTGCTCCTAAGGAGTCTGAACCTGCAGCGGATACAAGTTCTGAAGCAACACCGGCGCCTCAAGAGCAAACTTCTACAGACACATCTGGCTGGACGATCAATCTTGCAGGTGTAACTGTCTCAAACGCATTGTTTGAGATGGACGACAAGCAAGCAGGTTCATTCACTAAGCTATACGATGTGTCTTTGAGTCTTTCTGAGTTTGCCGTTGATACATGGACGACCGCGACGTTTGCGGCTTCTGGTGAAAACAACCAACAGAAGTTCTCTGCAAATGGCAGTGCTGAATTCAAATTAGCGGAAGGCTTTGCAAGCTACGCATTACGAAATATTGACCTTAATGCGAAGTTCAATGATCCAGCAACGTCGATCGAGTCAGCGAAGATTGGCTTAAATACGTTTGAGTTCGATAAGGTTAACCAATTGACTTATGCGGTGATTGGTAATGCTGCTGGTCTTGACCTTGATCTTAAAGGTGGCGGTGACTTAACTGTCGATAGCGCGATCTCAAAAGTTACACTAAACAAGTTAACATTAGACTCAACATTCAAAGGTGAAACGCTTCCTCAATCACCAATGAAAGTGGATATGCTGTCTGACTTAAGCTTTGATCTAACTAAGAGTCACTTGAGCTTTGTGCTAGAGAAGCTGCAAGCTAACGCTATCGCACTAGACGGTAAAGCGGACATCACTTTATCTGAAATACCAAAGGTTCGTTTTTCTCTTCATAGCCCGAACATCGATTTAGATGAGTTTTTAGGCCTAGGTAATACATCAGAAACAGCGAGTGCTGCGCCTTCTGATTCTGCTGGTGGCTCAACTTCAAATACTACAGCTTCTTCGACGTCAAGTTCAGATAACTCGGCTCCTGCGAAAGAAGTAGAACCTGATCTGTCAGCTCTGAAAACGCTCGATGTGAAAGGTAATATCACAATCGATAAGTTCAAGGCGAACAACGCAAAAATGCAGAACGTGAAAACTGCGTTCTTAGTTAACCGTGGTATCGCAGATCTGACATCGTTTACCTCGAATCTTTACCAAGGCTCTATCTCGGCAACAGCACGATTAGATGCACGCAAGACGCCTGCGACTTACACGGCTAAGAAAAAGATTAAAGGCGTAAAAGTACAACCGTTACTGGTTGACGTAGCGAACAACGATACGCTGGAAGGTACCGGTAATATCGATGTTAACGTTAAAGGTAAGAGCTTGACGCCAACAGGAATCAAGAAGAACTTGGTAGGTACTATTGCGATTAACTTTGAAGATGGTGCGGTTAATGGCATCAACATCGCGCAACTGATTAGAGAAAACTACGCTAAGATCAAAGGCGAAAAAGTCGAAAGCAAAGATGAGTCTCAAAAGACAGATTTTAGTGCAATGAAAGCAACACTCAAGGTTGATAAAGGTTGGGTTTCAACGAACGACTTATCGGCACAGTCGCCTCTTTTACGCGTGACAGGTCAAGGTAAAGCAAACTTCATCAATGAAACGGTCGACTTCCTGGTTCGCACGTCAATTGTTGGTTCGCTTGAAGGCCAGGGTGGTAAGAGCATTGATGATCTCAAAGATGTGACGATTCCAATTAAGGTAACCGGCCAGTGGGCTGACCCGAAATTTGGGATTGTTTTTGATGATGTGTTGAAACAGAAAGCTGAAAAAGAGATTGATCGCGGTATTAATAAACTTGAAAAAAAATACGGTGACAAGATCAAAGATGAGAAAACTAGAGATGCAGTCAATGGTTTACTCAAAGGCTTGTTTAACTAATCGCCATTTTAAATAAATAGCATATAAATAGCGCCATTCCTTATTACGAGGAATGGCGCTTTTGTTTGGGCGCTGATTATTCTCCGGGTTTAGTAAGCAAAAAGATTCCCTATTGCACTCGTCCCTCGTTTTAGGGAATGACGATCGGTGCTAGTCCTTTATTTAGGGGAGTAACACTGAAGAGTCGTCATCCTCGAGAGGGAAGAATGACCGAGTCGGGGATCTCTAGTTGAATGCAATTACCAGTCAACGCCTTGCAGAGCTTTTACACCGGATTCGAAAGCGTGTTTAACGTTACGAACTTCAGACACGGTATCGGCCATGTCCGTTAAAGTACGATGCGCTCCACGGCCTGTGATGATCACTGATTGCATTTTAGGACGGTTATTCAGAGCTTCTACCACTTCATCCAATTCAATGTAGCCATAGCTCACCATGTACGTCAGCTCATCAAACAGAATTACATCAATCGACTCATCAGCTAGCATGCGTTGGCACTCTTTCCATACGCGCTGTGCGGCTTCAATATCTTTCGCCTTATTTTGAGTTTCCCAAGTAAAGCCTGTACCCATCACTTGGAACTCTACATCGAGTTTTTGAAGAACGTTCTTTTCACCGTTATCCCAGGTTCCCTTTACAAACTGAGCAACGGCACATTTCTTACCGTGACCGACTGCACGTGTAATCGTACCGAAACCTGATGTCGATTTCCCTTTCCCGTTGCCAGTAATAACCAATAACAGTCCTTTCACTTCTTGCGCTGCTGCAACACGTGCATCGACTTGCTCTTTTACTTTCTGTTGTCTTGCTTTGTGGCGTTGTTCTTTGTTGTCTTCGGTCGACATAACAAATCCTTTTAAGTTGTGATTACGCCTATCATAGCCTAACTTAACGATAGCAAAAACCATCGGAAGAACAGGTGATTACGGATGAAAAAGATACTCGTGGTTTGTATGGGGAATATTTGTCGTTCGCCAACAGGTGAAGCGGTGCTGAGAAAGAAAGCTCAGCAGATGGATATTAATGTAACGGTCGACTCCGCTGGGACGATTGGCTTTCATCAAGGCAATGCGCCAGACTCACGTTCAAAATCAGCAGGAGAGAAGCGAGGCTACAGCTTTAAAGGGATTACTTCTCGTAAAGTGGTAGATAATGACTTCGAAGAGTTTGACCTGATACTTGCGGCAGACAAGGCGAATTTAGATGACTTAGTGAGCCAGTGTCCAGTTCACCTCCAATACAAGCTCGCGTTATTTTTGAGTTTTGGAGAGTCACAATATCAAGAAATTCCCGATCCTTATTATGGTGAGGGGAATGGCTTTGAATTAGTGTTGGATTTAATCGAAGAGTCGAGCGAAGCGATACTGCGTTCAATATAGTGTAGAGGCTGTGTTCTTGGTGGGCGATAAAGTATCAAGGTTCATCGATATAAAAAAGGCCGACATTGAATGTCGGCCTTTCTAAATCTAGCTTTAAGCTATGACTAAGCTTACTTAGACATTACTTTGTAGATTGGGTCTTCTGCAACGTTCGCTTCAACTAAGCTACCGGCTTTGTGCAGCATAGCAACACAGTCTTGGCTTAGGTGGCGAAGGTGAAGTGTTTTACCTAGTGCCGCGTAACGGTCAGCAATCGTGTCGATCGCTTCAATAGCAGAGTGGTCAGTAACGCGTGAGTTTGCGAAATCAACGATAACATCTTGTGGATCGTTGTGTGAGTCAAACAACTCAAGGAAGTTAGCGGTTGAACCAAAGAAGATTGGACCGTTAACTTTGTACTCTTTAGAGCCTTCAGCGTTAACCGATGTGTCTGCGTAGATGTGCTTAGCATGTTGCCATGCAAACATTAGTGCAGAAGCAACAACACCCACACCAACTGCTACCGCAAGGTCTGTTAGTACTGTAACTACAGTTACAAGGACGATAACGAAGAAGTCTTGCTTAGGAACGCGACGTGCCAACTTGAAGGTTGCCCATTCAAACGTACCGATAACAACCATGAACATAACGCCCACAAGTGCTGCTAGAGGAATCATTTCAATCAGTGCAGAGCCGAACAGGATGAACATCAGTAGTGCAACTGCCGCTACGATACCTGAAAGACGACCACGACCACCTGAGTTTACGTTGATCATCGATTGACCGATCATCGCACAACCACCCATCGCGCCAAATACTGAACACGTCACGTTCGCCATACCTTGACCAACACATTCGCGGTTAGATTGGCCACGAGTGTTTGTCATTTCGTCTAGTACGGTTAGCGTTAGTAGTGATTCGATTAGACCAATCGCTGCAAGAATCACTGCGTAAGGCAGGATGATCTGTAGTGTCTCTAAAGAAAACGGAACAGCAGGAATAGAGAATGTTGGTAGAGAGCCCGCTAGTGTTGCTGCTTCGTCACCAGACATAGTACGTAGGAAATCAACAACAGTGCGAGTTTCAAGATCAAGGCCTACAACCAAAGCTGTTACTGTAACAATAGCTACCAATGAAGAAGGTACTGCTGTAGTGAGCTTAGGTAAGAAGTGGATGATAGCCATAGTCAGTGCTACAAGACCTAACATCAGTGTCATTTGACCGCTTGGTAACCAAGTTAGCGCACCTGTTACGTCTGGTGCTTTAAATTGTCCAAGCTGAGCAAGGAAGATAACAATAGCCAAACCGTTCACGAAACCAATCATTACTGGGTGCGGAACGATACGGATGAATTTACCTAGCTTAAATACACCCGCTGCAATTTGCAGAAGGCCGGCTAGCATAACTGCCGCAAAGAGGTATTGAACGCCATGGGTTGCTACTAGGCTAACCATTACAACAGCCATTGCGCCAGTTGCACCAGAAATCATACCTGGACGACCGCCGAAGACAGAAGTGATTAAACCTACGATGAATGCTGCGTAAAGACCAACCATTGGGTCAACGCCTGCAACAAAGGCGAATGCTACGGCTTCAGGTACCAGAGCTAAGGCTACGGTAAGACCTGAAAGCACATCATTTTTTACAGAGTGCTTTGAAAATTGTGGGAATTCGAACATGTTTGCTCAGCTATGCTTAAAATGGGTTTACCGACACGAATGTATTGCGTAGCCAAACAGTGATGAAAAAGAGCGGCAATAGCTAAGTGTCGAAAATATAAGTGCGCGAATGCTACCCAAAAATGTGATTAAGTTCAAGGTTGAACCCTATTTTGAGTAATATATCTATTATAACTAATCGGAACTGTGGATATAAAAAAAGGGCGACTTATGAATAAGTCGCCCTTAGATGTTCTCTGCAGATTACTCTGCGAAGCTCATTAGTATTGAGGTTTAGTCATGCCTGCGCCGGCTTTATTTGACGCTGCTTGGCTACCTGCACCTTTCGATACAAAACGCTCAGTACGGAATGGAGCCGCAACAACTTGAATCTCTTTGATCTCTTGAGGACCAGGAGCTTTAGTCATTGGTGAACCTGCTTGTTTTTTAGCAACAGCTGCCTTTGGTGCCGCTTTAGGAGCTTCTGCTTTTACCACAGGAGCTTCTTCTACTTTTACACTTTCAGCTTTAGGTGCTTCAGCTTCAACAACTGGTGTTGCTTCTACTTGCACAGCTTCTGCTACAACAGGCGATTCAACTTTCTCAGTTTCAGCAATCACTGGAGTTTCAACTTTCTCAGTTTCAACTACCGCAGGAGCTTCAGTTACCTGAGTTTCAACGACAGTTTCAGCTTCTTCACGGCGGATAATGACTTTACCCATCGCAAGTTCAGGACATGCAAAGCCGCCAGCCATAGCTGTGTTACTTTGTGGTGCCGTCTCTTGAGCTACGTTTTGCTCTTGTACAGCAACTTGAGTTTCAACTGCTACTTGAACTTCAGCCACTTCAGGTTTTGCCTGATTATGGTGAGGTTTTGGAATGAAGCGAGGCATCACTTTACCCATAGCCATCTCTGGAGAAGCTACACCACCTTTACGTAGGCGGAATGGGTTAGGACGACGATCACGACCGCGACGACGACGTTGACCACTTGCACGTAGGTGGCGTGGAGAACGACGGTTGCGACGTTGCTTCGGCTCTTCCTGTTCTGTTTGTTCATCAGCGTTTGCTTGAGTTGCTTCTACTTGTTCCGCAACTTTTTGCTCTTGAGCTACTGATTGTTCTTTCGCAATAGACTGTTCTTTAGCAACAGCAGACTCATTTGACGAGTTTTCTGCAGCTTCAGCTTGTTGGTCTTTAATACGAACTTGTTTGTTCAGTTTACGACGCTGACGACGCTCTTTAATCTTAGCTGCTTTCGCTTCTGGCTTAGCCTTAGGCGCTTCTAGTTTATCAGCTTGAGCTTCTGCCGCTAGCTGTAGACCTTCTTCTGCTAATTTAGATGGTGCTAGCTCTTCGCGTTGCTTCTGCTCATCACGTGGCTTATTGCGACGGTCTTGCTTAGGCTTACGAGGCTGGCGATTTTGCTGTGGAGCAGTTTCTTTCTGCTCTTCAGGTTTCTCATCACGAACTGGTTTACGACGGCGTTTGTTGTCACGGTTTTCGTTACGATTGTCACCACGCTCACCACGCTCACCACGTTGTTCACCACGGTCACCACGTTGGTTACGACGACGGTTATCGTTACGATCACGGCGTTGACGGTTGCCGTTGTTGCGATTGTTCTTAGGTTTCTCTTCTTGCTTCTCTTCTTCTTTTTTCTCTTCTTGAGTTGAAGAGCCAAATAAGAAGCTACCGATAGCTTTGAAGAAACGACCAACTAAACCTGGTTCTTGAGTCGCTGCTGATTCAGCTTTTTTCTCTTCTACAGCTTTAGGAGCTGGAGCAGGAGTCGGTGCTGATTGAGCAGGAGCTGCGAAGCCTTTAAGAGCTGGCTCTTCGATCTTCTTAGGACGAATAGTCTGTTCTGCAGGCTCTTTGCTTTCTGCTTCTTTTAGAGCTTCTAGCTTGGTAGGCAGCAAGTAAGACAGTAGGTCGAACTCTTCACCTTCACGAACACGGATAACCTCAAAGTGCGGTGTTTCCATATCAGAGTTAGGAACTACAGTGATCTTAACTTCTTGGTTCTTCTCGATGTGGTTTACTGAGCGACGTTTTTCGTTCAATAGGTAAGAAGCGATAGGAACAGGGACTACAGCAAGAACTTGCGCAGTGTTGTCTTTTAGAGCTTCTTCTTCGATCAGACGTAGAACAGATAGTGCTAGAGATTCGTTATCACGAACAACACCAGTACCTGTACAACGAGGACAAATGTGGTGGCTTGCTTCTGCTAGTGATGGACTCAAACGTTGACGAGACATCTCTAGAAGACCAAAGCGAGAAATACGACCAATCTGAACACGTGCGCGATCTAAACGAACGGCATCACGTAGACGACTTTCTACTTCGCGTTGGTGGCGAACCGGAGTCATATCGATAAAGTCGATAACAACAAGACCACCTAGGTCACGTAGACGTAATTGACGTGCAATTTCATCGGCTGCTTCTAGGTTAGTGTTAAGTGCTGTTTCTTCGATATCGCCGCCCTTTGTTGCACGAGCAGAGTTGATATCGATAGAAGTCAGAGCTTCTGTTGGGTCGATTACGATAGAACCACCAGATGGAAGACGAACTTCACGTTGGAAAGCAGATTCGATCTGGCTTTCAATCTGGTAATGGCTGAATAGTGGTACTTCACCATCGTATTTCTTAACGCGATTCATGAAATCTGGGCGTATTAATTGAATGTGCGCTTGTGCACGTTCAAAAATAGTATTGCTGTCGATTAGAATCTCGCCAATATCACGACGTAGATAGTCACGAATCGCACGAACGATAACGTTACTTTCTTGGTGAATAAGGAAAGGAGCTGCATTTGAATCAGAAGCTTGCTTGATAGCGCCCCAGTGATTCAATAGAACGTTCAAGTCCCACTCTAGCTCTTCTGCACTTTTGCCTACACCCGCTGTACGCACGATTAAGCCCATACCTTGAGGAAGCTCAAGAGTGCTTAATGCTGCTTTCAGTTGAGTGCGTTCATCACCTTCGATACGACGAGAAATACCGCCAGCGCGAGGGTTATTTGGCATAAGAACTAAGTAACTACCCGCCAAAGAGATGAAAGTTGTCAGTGCAGCGCCTTTGCTACCACGTTCTTCTTTCTCAACTTGTACGATTACTTCTTGTCCTTCTCTTAGCACTTCTTTAATGCTAGGACGGCCTTGGTATGTATAACCTTCAGGGAAGTATTCGCGGGCAATTTCTTTAAGAGGGAGGAAACCGTGACGTTCTGCGCCGTAATCAACAAATGCCGCTTCTAGGCTTGGTTCAATACGGGTAATACGTCCTTTGTAGATATTCGCTTTCTTTGATTCGTGACCTGGACTTTCGATATCTAGATCGAACAGTCGCTGGCCATCAACCAAAGCGACACGCAACTCTTCTTTTTGAGTTGCGTTAATTAACATTCTTTTCATTTAGAAATTCTCATTGTCTTTTCTTATTTTCATCATTGGTCTTATCGCTTTAGTTCGTTTCTCATGGTGCCAGATCCCATGGCTTTATCGGTGCAGCCTCCCGGCTGGAGAGGGATGCTCTGGGGCACGTCAGTCATCATAGGGAGTTAGCCTATGATCCGCGATGTGGCGGTGAATACTCAACATGAGTGTACGTGAGTAGAGCGATAAGGAACTCAGTTGACCGTGTCTTACGCCGATTGCAGCACTGTCTAATCTGAGTCATCTACTCATTTACTTGCTTATGAATGGTTAGCTGTTTAAATATTAGTCAATCCATTGATAGCAGCTGTGAACTATAGCAGTGGTCGGTAAACACAGCAATCTGCTTTGTCGTAATGCGGTAAAAAAAACAGTTTTTGTTTGGGTTTTGATAGCTCTAACTCACTGTCTATAAATAATTTATCAATTGATATTTTAATTTGCAGGAAGCTTGGTGCTTTTTTGTTCGAAGAATCAAAGAAATATAGAACTTCAATGACCTTTTAAGGATAGAGTCGCAGGGATTTTAGATAAATAAGTTCAGAATAGGGTTAAGAAAATCTCAATTATCAAAAGTGACAGTGATACAATAACCCAATGAGCGAAATTAGAACCCAAGTCCAATTTGTCGACATTGACGAAGATATGGCTGGTCAGCGTATTGATAACTTCTTACGCAACCAATTAAAAAACATCCCGAAAAGCATGATTTACCGAATCGTGCGTAAAGGCGAAGTCCGCGTTAACAAGAAACGTATTAAGGCTGAGTACAAACTAAAAGCTGGCGACTTAGTACGTATCCCTCCCGTTACTATTGAAGAGAAAACGGAAGAGAACGTACCGAGCACGAAACTCAATAAGGTTTCGGAATTGGAACAGTGCATCATCTATGAAGATGATCACATGCTGATTCTCAATAAACCATCAGGTACTGCGGTTCATGGTGGCAGCGGCTTGAAGTTTGGCGCGATTGAAGCATTGCGTGCTCTTCGCCCTGATGCTCGTTTTCTTGAGTTAGTGCACCGTATTGATAGAGATACGTCTGGCATTTTGCTTGTTGCTAAGAAGCGCTCGGCGCTAAGACACCTTCAAGCACAGTTCCGTGAAAAAACGGTTCAAAAATACTATTTCGCTTTAGTGATGGGCGAATGGAAGAACAGCTGTAAAGTCGTCAACGCACCTTTGTTAAAAAATGAAGTGAATAGCATTGTTCGAGTGAACCCGAATGGTAAAGCTTCTGAAACCCGCTTTAAGGTTTTAGAGAAATTCCAAGAGGCGACGTTGATTCAAGCTAGCCCAATTACAGGCCGTACACACCAAATCCGTGTGCACGCTCAGTATACTGGTCATCCAATAGCTTGGGATGATCGTTACGGTGATCGTCGTTTCGATGCTTATACGGGTAAAGTAGGACTGAATCGTCTGTTCTTACATGCAGCCAACATCAAGTTTACCCACCCAGGTAGCGAAGAGAAGATGGATATCTCGGCGCCAATGGAAAGAAGGTTAGAGAAAGCCTTAACTGGTTTACGTAAGCTTTAAGAAGATACGAGATTTTTCGTGAATTGAGTATCAGATGCATCAAATGGAAAAGGTTGACGAATATCGTCAACCTTTTTTTGTTTTCATATGTTGCAGAAGCTCCCCAACTCGCTCGTTCCTCGCTCTTGAGGATGACGACTTTTTAAGGTCACGTTCTATATCATTAGCGGATTAGATAAAATTGCGCGTTCCGTCATTCCCTAGACTGACGAAGGAAGGAGTAGGGAATCTCCAACAGAGTGCTAAGTACCGCTTACAACACATTTCTTCCTTGTGCCTCAAGCATATCGACTAAATCGATCAGCGGTAAGCCGATCAGCGTGTTTGGGTCTTTACCTTCCATCTGTTTAAACAATGCAATACCTAACCCTTCGCACATAAAACTGCCCGCGCAGTAATAAGGCTGCTCTTTCTCAACATAAGAAATGATCTGTTGCTCAGTTAAATCGCGGAAATGCACAACAAAGGTGTCGAGACGCGTGTCAGCTTTACTGGTCTCGCTGTTCCATACCGTTATCCCAGTATAGAAAGTGATGCTCTTACCACTTTGACGAGACAACTGCTCAATCGCTTTTTCACGAGTATGAGGTTTGCCAATGATTTCTTCGTCAATCACACATACTTGATCGGAACCAATCACTAGGCTTGGTTGTTCGACAGCACAAGACTTGGCTTTGGTCTCAGCAAGACGCATTACCAATTGTTGAGGAGTCTCTTCTGGAAGTGGAGTTTCATCGCAGTCAGGCTTCGCTGTGACAAAGTCTAACTGTAATTTTTTGAGGATCTCTTGCCTAAATGGAGATGTAGAAGCTAAAACTAGTTGGTAATTTCTCATTTTAATTTACAATTCGTGTAAGCATTTAGTTCAGGATAACGTAACTTAGCCTGCTATTCATAATGCTCTGAACAGGAAAGGTAGGAAAGTACATTTTTTTTGCCATTTCCTTTGACTAAACACGATTTGGAAGATAAGATTCGCGCCCTATGCAAAAGGAAAAAATACCGCGTACAGTTGATCCGGCAAGAACGGCTCAAAAACGACTCGATATGGATGGTATCATTCAAGTCAGTCTTTTAAAGCGTTTAACCGAAACAACTGAAGGCGTAAAACGTGACGCGCAAGTCTCAATGTCATTTGGGCTTGATGAACAACGATTAGTCGTTATCTCTGGTAAAGCTAACGTCGAAGTCGATTTAGAGTGTCAACGTTGTAATGAGGTTTTCGCACATGAGTGCGATGTCCAATTTACTTATACTCCTGTTTACAGCGAGAAAAGTGAAGAGGAAGCACCGGAAGAGTACGATTTGGTAGATCTGAACGAGTACGGTGAGTTAGACCTGATTCAATTAGTTGAAGACGAGTTCATCCTTGGATTGCCACAAATAGCAATGCACGACGATGCGAAATGTAGCGTTAACTCAAATAACTTGGTGTTTGGTGAACTTCCTGAAGAAATTGAGGAAGATAAAAAGCCGAATCCATTTGATGTTTTAAAAAACTTAAAGAAGTAACTTATTAGTAAGTATCTTTAAGAATTTACATAGGAGTAGGGTCAATGGCCGTACAAAAGAGCAAGAAATCACGTTCAATGCGTGGCATGCGTCGTTCACACGATGCGCTAACTACAGCAGCACTTTCTGTAGACGCAACTTCAGGTGAAACTCACCTACGTCACAACGTGACTGCCGAAGGTTTCTACCGCGGCAAAAAGGTTATCAACAAGTAAGGTTGACCTTTGCAAAATCTAACCGTTGCGCTTGATGCAATGGGCGGGGACTTCGGTCCTCGTGTTACAGTGCCTGCCGCCGTGCAGGCACTGTCGTATTTCCCAGAGCTAAAAGTCATTCTAATAGGTGATCGAAACGCGATCACATCTCAATTATCTTCATTAGGTCGAATGCCTGATTCTCGTTTGAGTATCCAGCATTGTGATCGAGTTATTTCCAATTCTGAAAAACCTTCACTGGCCCTACGCAACAGTCAGGGTAGCTCTATGCGTGCTGCTATCGATCTGGTTGCCGAGTCACAAGCTGATGCTTGTGTGAGTGGTGGCAACACCGGCGCACTGATGGCGTTATCTCGTTTCCGACTCAAACTCCTTCCTGGTATTGATAGACCTGCATTGGTTTCAGCTTTGCCTACCGCTTCTGGCAACCGTACATGGATGCTCGATTTAGGAGCGAACGTTTCTAGTGACGCGGATTCACTGTTTCAGTTTGCCGTAATGGGCAGTGCATTAGCAGAACAACATTTAGGTCGCGTGCCTCGTGTCGCTATCTTGAATATCGGCGCTGAAGAAATCAAAGGCAATGACCTTGTAAAACGATGCGCTGAAATGTTGTCGAATACTCAGTCTGTGAACTTCATAGGCTATATTGAAGGTAATCAATTACTTCAAGATGCGGCTGATGTCGTCGTATGTGATGGTTTTGTGGGCAATGTCTGCTTAAAAACGTGTGAAGGTACGGCTCAGCTCTTTATTGATAAGCTAAAAACGCGCATGATGGCTTCAACAATAAAGGGTTGGATCGCCAGAATGTTGTTTTCTGAGCTATTTACTGAATTAAAAACCTTGAACCCCGACCAGTATAACGGCGCAAGTTTGTTAGGATTGCGCGGCATTGTCATTAAAAGCCATGGAAGTGCTGATGTGTCTGCAGTCGTCAACGCGATTGGTGAGGCAGTACACGAGGTCAAACGACAAGTCCCCAGTCGCATTAGCGATCGTTTGGAAGCGGTTTTACTCGAGAGGCATTATTAGTCTTCATGTATAGCAAAATTTTAGGTACTGGCAGCTACTTGCCATCTCAGGTGCGTACTAACGCAGACTTAGAGAAAATGGTAGAGACTAGCGATGAGTGGATCGTTGCTAGAACAGGTATTAAAGAGCGTCGTATTTCAGCGGAAAACGAAACTGTTGCGGATATGGCGTTTTACGCTGCTGAGAATGCCATTGAGATGGCAGGTATCGACAAAGAAGATATTGATTTAATCATCGTTGCGACAACCAGCAGTAGCCATACATTCCCGTCTTCGGCATGTCAGGTACAAGGTAAGCTTGGTATCAAAGGTTGTCCTGCGTTTGATTTAGCTGCGGCGTGTTCTGGCTTTGTCTATGCACTGTCTGTTGCTGATCAACATATCAAGACTGGTATGTGTAAAAACGTTTTGGTAATCGGTGCGGATGCACTGTCAAAAACCTGTGATCCGACTGACCGCTCTACTATCATCTTATTTGGTGATGCTGCAGGTGCGGTGGTTGTTGGCGCAAGCGAAGAGCCAGGTATTTTGTCTACTCACATTTACTCTGATGGTAAATATGGTGAGCTTCTAAGCCTAGAAGTTCCAGAGCGTGGCGGTGATGCGGACAAATGGCTGCACATGGCGGGCAACGAAGTATTTAAAGTGGCGGTAACTCAGCTTTCTAAGCTAGTTAAAGACACATTAGCGGCGAACAATATGGATAAGTCAGAGCTTGATTGGTTAGTTCCACACCAAGCGAATTACCGTATTATCTCGGCAACCGCTAAAAAGCTGACGATGTCACTTGATCAAGTTGTGATTACTCTTGATAAGCACGGCAATACGTCGGCAGCAACTGTACCAACGGCCCTTGATGAGGCTGTTCGCGACGGGCGAATTAAACGTGGTCAAACGCTTCTACTTGAAGCATTTGGCGGCGGCTTCACTTGGGGTTCTGCGTTAGTTAAATTCTAACCCCAAGCGATAATCAACAAACAAGGCACATAACTTATGTGCCTTATTCAATTTTTTGCTTTGCTTAAAGGAAAATTACAATGAGCAAATTTGCTATCGTATTCCCAGGCCAAGGCTCTCAAGCTATCGGTATGCTTGCTGACCTAGGCGAACAGTATGATGTTGTTAAAAAGACATTTGCTGAAGCTTCAGAAGCACTTGGTTACGATCTATGGGCATTGGTTCAAGATGGTCCAGTAGAAAATCTAAATGAAACTTTCCGTACTCAACCAGCTCTACTAACCGCGTCTGTTGCAATCTGGCGTGTATGGCAAGAGCTTGGTCTAGAGCAACCTGCAAACTTAGCAGGCCACAGCTTAGGCGAATACTCGGCACTCGTGTGTGCGGGTGTTATCGACTTTAAAGAAGCGATCAAGCTGGTTGAGCTACGTGGTCAACTGATGCAAGAAGCGGTTCCTGCTGGCGTTGGTGCAATGTACGCAATCATCGGTCTAGATGATGAAGCGATTGCTAAAGCGTGTGAAGAAGCGGCACAAGACGAAGTTGTGTCTCCAGTTAACTTCAATTCACCTGGCCAAGTTGTTATCGCGGGTAACAAAGCAGCAGTAGAGCGCGCTGGTGCACTATGTAAAGAAGCGGGCGCTAAACGTGCTCTTCCTTTACCAGTATCTGTGCCGTCTCACTGTGCCCTTATGAAGCCTGCAGCAGACAAGCTAGCGGTTGCTCTGGAAGCTCTAGAGTTCAACACGCCGGCACTGCCTGTTATCAATAACGTTGATGTTATTGCTGAAACAGACCCGGAAAAAATCAAAAGCGCACTTGTTCGCCAGCTGTACAGCCCAGTTCGTTGGACTGAAGGTGTACAAGCTATGAATGAGCAAGGCGTAGAGAAGCTACTAGAATTAGGCCCAGGTAAAGTTCTTACCGGTCTAACAAAACGAATCGTAAAAACTATGACAGCTGCTGCAGTTAATGACACTGCATCACTAGAAGCTGCTAAGTAAATAAACACTTAATAGAGAAGTTATGATGAATTTAGAAGGCAAAGTTGCACTAGTTACAGGCGCAAGCCGTGGTATCGGTCGTGCAATCGCTGAACTTTTAGTTGAGCGTGGTGCTAAAGTTATCGGTACTGCTACGTCTGAAGGCGGCGCTGCTGCAATCAGTGAGTACCTAGGTGAGAACGGTAAAGGTCTTGCTCTTAATGTAACGGATGTTGACTCAATTGCAGCTACACTGAAAACCATCAACGATGAATTCGGTGCGATTGACATTCTGGTCAACAACGCAGGTATCACTCGTGATAACCTACTTATGCGTATGAAAGACGATGAATGGAATGACATCATCGATACTAACCTAACGCCTATCTTCCGCATGTCTAAAGCTGTATTGCGTGGCATGATGAAGAAGCGTCAAGGACGTATCGTAAACGTTGGTTCTGTAGTCGGTACTATGGGTAACGCTGGTCAAGCTAACTACGCAGCTGCAAAAGCAGGCGTAATTGGTTTTACTAAATCAATGGCTCGTGAAGTTGCGTCTCGTGGTATTACAGTGAACACTGTAGCACCTGGTTTCATCGAAACTGACATGACTAAAGCGCTAAATGATGACCAACGTGCAGTAACTTTGGCGAATGTACCAGCAGGTCGACTAGGTGACCCTCGCGAAATCGCTGAAGCTGTGGTATTTTTGGCGTCACCTGCGGCAGCTTATATCACAGGTGAAACACTTCACGTCAATGGCGGTATGTACATGGTGTAAATTATGTGCAACATTTGTGCATGATTTAAGTCAAGATCATACGTAATTTCGGTTAAAATCGTGAAAATTGTGGTTTGACCAGAAAAGTTGACCTTGCAACTTTCAATAGATTGAATAAACTACGGAAAACATCGCATAAAGCGAACTCTGTAAAGGAAAAGAAAAAATGAGCAACCTCGAAGAACGCGTAAAGAAAATCATTGTTGAACAGCTAGGTGTAGACGAAGCTGAAGTTAAAAACGAAGCTTCTTTCGTTGATGACCTAGGTGCAGATTCTCTAGACACAGTTGAGCTAGTAATGGCTCTAGAAGAAGAATTCGACACTGAGATTCCAGATGACGAAGCTGAGAAAATTACTACTGTTCAAGCTGCTATCGATTACGTAACTAGCGCTCAGTAATAATCTCTCCCAGGCGGTCACCTCGACCGCCTGTGTTTTATCTAACTCATCTATCCTCATCTTAAATCACCTCAATCCCCGGAGTGTAATATCGTGTCCAAGCGTCGTGTAGTTGTCACTGGCATGGGTATGTTGTCGCCGGTAGGCAACACTGTAGAATCTTCTTGGAAAGCCCTGCTAGCTGGTCAAAGTGGTATCGTTAATATCGATCATTTTGACGCAACCAATTTCTCAACTCGTTTTGCAGGTCTAGTTAAAGACTTTAACTGCGAAGAGTATATGACTAAAAAAGATGCTCGTAAGATGGACTTGTTCATCCAGTACGGCGTCGCAGCAGGTATTCAAGCTTTAGATGATTCAGCCCTAACTATTACTGAAGAAAACGCTCCTCGTGTAGGCGTTGCTATCGGTTCTGGTATTGGTGGTCTTGGTTTGATCGAAGCCGGTCACAAGGCTCTAACTGAAAAAGGCCCTCGTAAAATCAGCCCGTTCTTCGTACCGTCGACGATCGTGAATATGATTGCGGGTCACATGTCTATCATGCGTGGCCTACGCGGTCCAAACATCGCGATCTCTACAGCATGTACGACTGGCCTACATAACATTGGCCACGCGGCTCGTATGATTGCATACGGCGATGCTGACGCAATGCTAGCGGGTGGTGCTGAAAAAGCATCGACACCACTAGGTATGGGCGGTTTTGGTGCGGCTAAAGCACTGTCTACTCGTAACGATGAGCCTCAAAAAGCTTCTCGTCCATGGGACAAAGGCCGTGACGGCTTCGTTCTTGGTGACGGTGCAGGCATGATGGTTCTTGAAGAGTATGAACATGCTAAAGCTCGTGGCGCTAAGATTTACTGTGAGCTAGTTGGCTTCGGTATGTCGGGTGACGCTTACCACATGACATCTCCAAGTGAAGATGGTTCTGGTGGCGCACTAGCAATGGAAGCGGCTATGCGTGATGCTGGCATTACTGGTGAACAAATCGGTTATGTTAACGCACACGGTACTTCGACTCCTGCAGGTGACGTAGCGGAAGTGAAGGGCATCAAGCGTGCTCTTGGCGAAGCAGGCAGCAAGCAAGTCTTGGTTTCTTCTACGAAATCAATGACTGGCCACCTTCTAGGTGCTGCGGGTTCTGCTGAAGCGATCATCACTGCGATGTCTCTAATTGATCAAATTGTTCCACCAACAATCAATTTAGATGATCCTGAAGAAGGCTTAGATATTGACTTAGTACCTCACACTGCGCGTAAAGTTAGCGGTATGGAATATGCTGCATGTAACTCATTCGGTTTCGGTGGTACTAACGGCTGTTTGATCTTCAAAAAGATTTAATCATCTTATATAAGAGTCAAACATCGTAGATAGTCATAATTAGAACTGTTTTTAAACGGCTCGATGCTTTAGCATTGAGCCGTTTCTTTTTATGGGGAAAAACATGTTTTGGGTTGATGGAGAAAGTCAGCAAACTGTCGATATCTTAGATCGCTCGTTTCAGTATGGAGACGGCTGTTTTACTACCATGCTTGTTCAAGATGGCCAGATTCAATATTTTCACGATCATCAGCGTCGTGTTGATGATTGTCTTAAAGCGTTACGCATTTCCGAACTTGATTGGAATACGGTTAACCTTTGGCTCGATAATGCACTTGAACATATCCAACACAATGCGCTTCCTGGTACAAAGAGCCTTAATGGTTCAACGAATCTTCAAGATAAAAACAAGCCTCATGATGAAAAAGCAGGGCTCAAGCTGCACGTTAGCCGTGGGGCTGGCGGTCGTGGCTACAGTGCCAAGAATATCGCCAAGCCAACGATAACCATCAGTACATTTGATTACCCAAATCATTATTCCGCGTGGCAAGATTCCGGTGTAGACCTCGGTATCTGCCAACAAGCACTGGGTTTGAGCCCATTATTGGCCGGTCATAAGCACAATAATCGCCTTGAGCAAATCTTGATGAAAGATGAAATGGATCAGGCCGGTGAAGTGGATGGCGTGGTTCTGGATATATCAGGTAACGTGATTGAAACCACCATGGCTAATCTGTTTTGGCGAAAAGGGCAGACGATTCACACTCCTCAACTGACGCAAAGTGGCGTTGCTGGGGTTATGCGTAAGCAAGTGTTAACCGCGCTGAATCAAGCTGAACTTTCCGTTACTATTAGTGACTACTGCTTATCTCAACTCATGCAAGCTGATGAGGTTTTCATGACCAACTCCATTTTAGGGGTTGCCCCAGTTACCCGTATTAGTGATACCCAATTCAACATTGGAACCGTTACTCGTAGCCTTCAAGGACAACTAAACTCGTGATCAAAAAGTTATTTATTTTTATTATATTGTGCTTAATCGCAGCCAGTGCTGCTGGTTTTTATGTTTACAACCAAGCGCAAGATAACCTGAAACAAGTTATTCAATTAGAAAAACCACAAGTCGTGACTGTTGCTTCAGGTAGCAGCTTTAACCGCGTTCTAGCCCAGTTGATTAACGAGGGGCTTTTCGAGGCTTCTCCTTATGAGAAATTAATCCGTAAGTTACATCCTGAGCTTGTAGACGTAAAAGCGGGTACATTCCTGCTTGAACCGGGTTTAACCTTAGAGCAGGCGCTACAAGTGCTTGTAGAAGGGAAGGAGCACCAATTTACCATTACCTTTGTAGAAGGCAGTCGTTTTGACGAGTGGCTTGTTCAGCTAAAAGACAACGAATTCATTCAGCAGACGTTGAATGATGTCTCTGAAAAAGAGATCGCACAAAAGCTTGGTATTGAAAATGAAAAGCTAGAAGGCCTTTTCTTAGCGGAAACATACCACTACACCTATGGCACAACGGATTTAGATTTGTTGAAACGTGCCCACCGAGATCTAATGAACGTGGTCAATGATGAGTGGGAAAATAGAGCCGATAAACTGCCTCTTAAATCGCCTTATGAAGCTTTAATTCTTGCGTCTATCATCGAGAAAGAGACTGCTGTCGCTTCTGAGCGTGAGCGTGTGTCTTCTGTATTCGTTAACCGCTTGAACAAGCGTATGCGTTTGCAAACTGACCCAACGGTTATCTACGGCATGGGCGATAGCTACAAAGGCAATATTCGTAAGAAAGATCTACGCACACCAACGCCGTACAACACCTATACAATGAGCGGTTTACCGCCAACACCGATCGCGATGGCGGGTAAAGCGTCTATCAACGCGGCTCTGAATCCAGAGAAGAGCAACTACCTTTATTTTGTTGCTAGTGGAACCGGCGGTCACGTATTTTCAAAGAGTTTGACTGAGCATAACCGTGCAGTACGAGCTTACTTAAAGCAATTAAGAAAAAACAAATAAAGAAAGAATTATGAATCAGTCGAAATTTATCGTGGTTGAAGGCCTTGAAGGTGCTGGCAAAAGTACAGCAATCAATGCCATCGTTGAGACATTGAAAACAGCTGGTGTCGCTGACATCGTTAATACTCGTGAACCCGGTGGTACCGTGCTTGCCGAGAAGATGCGCTCGTTGGTCAAAGAAGAACACGAGGGCGAGAAGCTTCAAGACATGACTGAGTTGCTGCTGATGTACGCAGCGCGTGTTCAATTAGTAGAAAACGTCATCAAGCCTGCACTAGACAGTGGTAAATGGGTGTTGGGTGATCGCCATGATATGTCTTCTCAAGCATACCAAGGTGGTGGTCGTCAGATCGCTCGTAGCACTATGGAATCACTGAAAGCAACCACGCTAGGCGGCTTTAAGCCAGATTTAACACTATATTTGGACCTAGACCCTAGAGTCGGGCTTGAACGCGCTAGAGGTCGTGGTGAGCTTGATAGAATTGAAAAGATGGACATCTCATTTTTCGATCGCACGCGTGAGCGTTACTTAGAAATTGCAGGGCAAGACGATTCTGTACTCGTGATTAATGCGCAGCAAGAAATTGAGCAAGTAGCCGCTGATATTAAAGTCGCGCTCAGTGCTTGGCTCAATAAACAGTAGGTAGTCATGGCTGAAGTTTATTCTTGGCTCACACCGGTATGGAGTGAGTGGAAAAAAAGTCTCGATGCAGAACGTTTTCCTAACTCTGTGATCGTTAATGCGCCTGAAGGGCTTGGTGTGGAAGCGCTGGTTAGCCAACTTACCGATGCATTGATGTGTGTTAATTACGAAAGTGAAGCGTGCGGATTTTGCCACAGTTGTGAACTGATGAAGTCGGGGAGTCACCCAGATTTCCATGTGATTGAACCTGAGAAAGAAGGTAAATCGATTACGGTTGACCAAGTGCGTGCGAGTAACCGCTGGGCTCAACAATCGTCCCAGTTAGGTGGCCTGCGTGTCATCTTGCTGAATCCGGCTGAAGCGATGAACGAATCGGCATCTAATGCGCTGTTGAAAACGCTGGAAGAACCTGCGAGTAACTGTATTTTCATTCTTTCGACGCGCAACAGTAATCGTTTAATGCCAACTATTCTTAGCCGTTGCCAGCAATTTAATGTGGTGTGCCCACAATTGGATGCAGGATCGGCATGGTTAAATGGAGAAGTTGGTAAAACGGTTCCTCAGTACATACTGACATTGAACGACAACGCACCTCTGAAAGCGAAAGCAATGTTTGATCAAGGTGGCGTCGAAGCTTCTACCAAAGCACTAGATGGCTTTGTGGATGTGATAAAAGGCACTCAACCCGACATGCTGAAGTTCTCTACAGAGCTTAGCAAAGACCCTTTGATTCAACTTAGCTGGCTTTGGCATTTATTGTCAGATGTACAAAAGCTGCATTTTGGTTTAGCTAATCACGCTATCATTCCGAGTGCGAAAGCACTGTGTGAGGTGATGTCTTATCAAAGTGCTTATGCAGCGTCGAATAAACTGCTGATATTGATTGAGCAGTTAAAGCAACACCCTGGGCTCAATACGGAGCTACTCATAATGAATTGGCTGATAGCCACTTGCGAGGAAACATGTTCGTAGATTCCCATTGTCATTTAGACAAACTGGATTACCAAAATTTACACACCAGCGTAGAAGACGTGGTTAATAAAGCGAAAGCAGCCAACGTTGACCAACTGCTTTCTGTCGGTGTGACGTTGGATTCGTTTGAAAACATGCTTGAGATGATCTCGCCGTTTGATAACGTTAAGGCTTCGTGTGGCGTTCACCCTCTCGACGTAGAGAGCGACTTCTGTTTAGAAAGAATGCGTGAGTACGCGAGCAACCCGAAAGTGGTGGCGATTGGTGAAACTGGCCTAGATTATCATTACCAACCAGAGACTGCAGAGCTACAACAGCTCAGGTTCAAGCAGCACGTTGAGTTGGCTGTTGAGCTTAATAAACCTTTGATCATCCACACGCGTAACGCGCGTGAAGATACGTTAGCTATTTTACGCGATGGCGGAGCAGAGAAGTGTGGTGGTGTGATTCACTGCTTTACTGAAGATCAAGCGTTCGCTGAAGCGGCAATGGAATTAGGTTTCTATATCTCGATCTCAGGTATTGTGACCTTTAAACAAGCCACAGAACTTAAAGACGTTGTGAAAAAACTACCTCTAGATAGGTTGCTGATCGAAACGGATTCGCCATATTTGGCGCCAATTCCATATCGTGGTAAAGAGAATCAGCCTGCATATGTAGTCGAAGTTGCGGCTTATATCGCCCAGTTAAAAGGGGTATCAATGAAAGAGGTTGCTGAACAAACGACCAAAAATTACCAAAAACTTTTTTTGCGATAGAAATCTAACTAAACAAACAAAAGGGAGCGAAAGCTCCCTTTTTGTGTTTTTGATCACCAAAAATGCGTTTTTTTTTAATGTTTACGGAATATGTTGAACTTGAGAGCGTGAATTACAACATTTGTAATTTTGTTACTAAAAATAACATTACCCTCTATTTTATTTACTCAGTAAAATAATAGAGGGTGATTATAATTTGTTTGTTTTTCAGTTGGTTAGCGGGTTGTAAAGCATTGCATTTCTATATTTGACATGTGATCCAAGACGTGTTTTGAAACTAAATTTCGTAAGTGACTAGAAAGTTAGTTCCCCATCAATATATATTTAGCGGCAGAAAATATAATGCAATACATGGTTACATTTTCACTGGGTGCTAACATATAGGCTACGGGGGTGTGCCGTTAGGACCCATATAATTATTTTATCTTTATCAGGAGCATAAACATGTTTAAGAACCTTTTTGCTAGCCTGCAGAAAGTTGGTAAGTCTCTGATGCTACCAGTATCAGTTTTACCAGTTGCGGGTATTTTGCTAGGTGTCGGTGCAGCAGACCTTCCTTTCATTCCAGAAATCGTTTCAAACTTAATGGAACAAGCGGGTGGTTCAGTATTCGGTCAAATGGCACTACTGTTCGCAGTAGGCGTAGCACTTGGCTTTACTAATAACGACGGTGTAGCTGGTCTAGCTGCTATCGTTGGTTACGGCATCATGACTGCTACACTAGGCGTAATGGCTGGTGTAATGGGCGTTGATAAAATCGACACTGGTGTACTAGGTGGTATCCTAGTCGGTGGTGTTGCTGCTTGGGCATTCAACCGTTTCTTCCGTATTCAACTACCAGAGTACCTTGGCTTCTTCGCTGGTAAGCGTGCTGTGCCAATCATCACAGGTTTCTCTGCGATTGGTCTAGCAATCCTACTATCTGTAGTATGGCCACCAGTTGGCGGCGCTATTTCTGCGTTCTCTGATTGGGCTGCTCACCAAAACCCACAAGTGGCGTTTGGTATCTACGGTATCGTTGAGCGTTCTCTGATTCCATTTGGTCTTCACCACGTTTGGAACGTACCTTTCTTCTTCGAAGCTGGTACTTGTGTAAACGCTGCTGGCGAAACTCAAAACGGTGTTCTTACTTGTTACCTAGTTGCTGATGACGCATCTCGTGCAGCGGGCAATGGCTTCGGTCAGCTAGCTGGTGGTTACATGTTCAAGATGTTCGGTCTACCTGCTGCTGCAATCGCGATTGCACATTCAGCTAAACCTGAAAACCGTGCTAAAGTAATGGGCATCATGGCTTCTGCTGCGTTGACTTCATTCCTAACGGGTATCACTGAACCAATCGAATTCTCATTCCTATTCGTTGCTCCTGTACTGTACGCAATCCACGCTCTATTAGCTGGTTCTGCATACGTTCTTGCGAACACTCTAGGTTTTGTACACGGTACATCTTTCTCACACGGTCTAATCGACTTCCTAGTTCTATCTGGCAATGCGTCTAAGATGGGTCTAATGGTTGTATGTGGTGTTGCTTACGCTGCAATTTACTACATCGTATTCCGCACTGTGATTAAAGCACTTGACCTTAAAACTCCGGGCCGTGAAGACGAATCTGAAGAAGAAGTAGTTGCTACAGGTTCTGAACTTGCTGGTGAGCTAGTTGCTGCATTCGGTGGTAAAGCGAACATCACTGGTCTTGACGCTTGTATTACTCGTCTACGTGTTGCAGTAGCTGATACCGCTCTTGTTGACCAAGACAAACTGAAGAAACTAGGCGCTGCAGGTGTTGTTGTAGTTGCTGGTGGCGTACAAGCTATCTTCGGTACTAAGTCTGACAACCTTAAGACAGACATGGATGAGTGGATCCGTAACAACGGTTAATTCGCTGATTCAATAAATTGAAAGGAGGCCTTACGGCCTCCTTTTTTGTTTTCTGCAATATGCAAAATATCCTCACGCTTAAGCTCTTCTTACTCAATTAGTTCTACTCAACTCTATGTGTTGAAGGCCGATACCGAACCTTGAGCGCCAGTTCGCTTTTACCTAGCGATGACACCTCTCTTTGTGAACCCAGTACACTACCATTTTTAAAAACAGTCTGAGAATATTATGAAACATCGTTATTTGATCGGCCTTATGTGCTGCAGCGGAGCCGCGTTTGTGCATGCTTCTGAAGCACCAGATTTGGAAGTTGGATTAGCCATTGACCAAGACCTGAGTGTCGTTGTCGAATTTGATCAGAAATACCGTGCCACGATTGGCAACGACGGTGCTGCATTTGACTACATTTTGAAGCGTGGTCAGTTTGAGACTGAAGCTCCGTTGAGTTGGTATGTCGGTGCAGGTGCTTGGGCTGAGTGGAATGATGATTTTGGCTTACGTTTGCCTTTAGGTGTTAAAGTGAATTTCTACGAAGGTTGGAATGCGTACGCTCAAGTTCACCCTGAGCTCGACATGTATAAAGGTGTTGAATTACAAGTGGGTGGTGCACTGGGTATCACCTACAAGTTCTAGGTGATGAGACAAAAAAATGCCAGCTTAGTAGCTGGCATTTTTGAATGGTTTAAATAAGGTTATTTCTGTTTGTCCATTGCACGCTTTATGCAAATTGCAGCACCACCCCAAGTGATACCAAGACCAAGAACCATCATAATAATCGCACTCGTTGTCATGATTATGCTTCCTTCTTACTTGTCATATTTATGATAATGCCAATCGCTAGTAATCCTGCGATCATCGCCCAGCCAAGAGTCAGGTCGTAGCCACCGTAACCGTCTGTAAACAATGCGCTTAGTTTAGTTGCAAGAATGATTGCAAGCATAACTGGAGTGACGAAGCGTAAACATACGTTAAACCATACGCCAATAGAGAAATCTGAAATCTCATTGACGTACGCACGTACATCGCTAACTTTGTTTAGTAGCCATGCCATTAGAAGGATTTCAATGAATCCGCCTACCATGATGCCGACGTTGTTAGCGAAGTGATCGACTAGGTCTAGTAGAAGTAGGCCGCCGTTAGTTGCAAATGCCATAGACACCACAACACCAACGCCAATAACAATACTTGCTGCTTTTTTACGGCTCCAGTTCAGCTTGTCCATAATTGCAGATGTTACTGCTTCCATAATTGAGATATGAGAGCTTAAACCAGCCACAACAAGTGCAAAGAAGAATAGTGGACCCAGAATATACGGTGCTGGAAGTAAATTAATCGCAGCAGGTAGCGTAACAAACGCAAGGCCAACGCCTGCTGATACTACTTCAGTTAATGGTTTACCTTGTTCTTGAGCCATGTAGCCAAGAACAGAGAAAATCATAATACCCGCAAGAATTGAGAAACCACAGTTGATAAGAACCGTCATGAACGCGTTGTTCGTGATATCTGATTTTTCAGGCAGGTAGCTTGAGTAAGCCAGCATGATCGCAAAACCGATACTTAGCGTGAAGAAGATTTGTCCATAAGCAGCAGCCCATACTTTTACGTCCCAGATCTTGCTGAAATCAGGTTCGAACATGTAGTTCACACCATCTAGAGCACCAGGAAGGAAAACCATGCGTCCGATAAGCAAAATCACCATTATGAACAACACTGGCATCATTACTTTAGAAGCACGTTCGATACCAGCTTTAACACCACCCACGATAGCTGCATAAGTGATTGCCCAAGCGAGTAACATTGCGCCAGCGATGCCCCATTGGATGCTACCTAGGTTCGTCGGTGAGTTATCACCTAGAGCTAGATATTCACTGAAGAAGAATGCGTTAGTGTCTGTTCCCCAGCTTTGATTGAATGACATACCGAAGTATGAAATTGCCCAACCGATAACGGCAACATAGTAGACCGCGATGACAGCCGCTACACCCACTTGGAACCAACCAAGCCACTCAAATTTTGAGTTGATGCGCGCTAAGGTTGCAGGTGCAGAGCCACGATATTTTTGACCCATACTGAACTCTAGGATCATAAATGGGATACCAGCCGTAAGCATGGCAAATAGATATGGAATGAAAAAAGCACCGCCGCCATTTTCATAAGCCATATATGGAAAACGCCAAATGTTTCCTAAACCAATAGCAGATCCTACTGCGGCAAGGATAAATCCTGCTCGGGATCCCCACTGTTCTCGCTTCATATTTAACTCCTTTACAACTTCCCTGAGGTATGAAGCTTCTCGTCACGCTGTGCTTGGTAAGGAGATGATAGTTAAAACAGGCAAACGGTTTGACTGTTTACTTTATCTTCCGTGATTAAGCAAAAGTTTAGATTATTATGTTGTTAGCGATTGGAGAACTCAGCGGATAATTCTTAATTGTTTGATGTGTGTTTGCATAACCTGAAATATTCAGCTGATGCGTGCTAATGAGCCTACCTAGTTAGAATGGTTAAAGCAATAGATTAGCTATGTTTAATAACTGTAGGGTTATGGTCTTTAAGATGTTAAATGGTGGTTATTTTAGAGGTATTAATTGGTTTGGGGTTTTCTGGTTGGTTTATGTGTCTGATTTTTTCGGCTTTATTAGGTTATGTGACTTTATTTAAAAGTAGAGCGTATGACTGAAATTCATACACTCTATAGTTGAACTGACCAACTATTCGGAGGTTCTATTGGTATGAGATGGTCATCGATACTTAGAAAGTAAAACTCAGTCCGACATTGGCTTGGAATTGGTTCATCCAGTCGGTATCAAAGCGGATGATGCACTCTTGCCCGTTACTTGGGATGTTACAAACGCCGGAGGTGTCGTTATCGACAACGGTACCTAACCAACGTAGTTGTGTGTTTAACGCTAATCGGTCACTAAATTTGTACTCTAAACCACCAAAGATAGAGGTTGAGAACCCATACTTATCCTTTGCCCAGTCTACATCGACGTAAGAAGCACCAAGGCCTAATCCCAAATAACCAGACAACACAGAAGAAGCTGGGTAGTAAATGCTACTTTGAAAGTGCAGGTATTGGATGGAGGAGCTTAGGTTGAGCGTTTCTAATTCAGAGCTTTGATTAGAATAGAAAAAGCCGATGCGTCCTTTTTCAAATGGCGTTTCAATCGAAAAGGTGTAGTTTTCAGACCCTTTCATATCATAGGTTTTACCGTCCTGGTCTTCGACACTGCCACCGCCTGTATAGCCCACCATCGGAGTAATGATGATCTCCGGCGAGGCATATACGCTCGAAACGGAGAGAAGCGTAATCAGTGCCATTATATTTGCTTTGTTATTCATGAGTATATCCTTATCCATACACTTACTAATTGTGATGGTTACATCAATATTGTGCGACTAATTTCGACGATTCTTGAAGATACTTCACACACCTGATAGTACTTAAATAGAGACTCGACAAATTAATAATAAGACAGAGGTGTCTATGGACCATAATCTGAAAAATGCCCTACAAATAACGGTTGTCATCTACGCAATCATTCTCTCATTTGGCTTTATTGCAATTGGTAGTTAATACCATTTATTGCGAGGCTGGGTTTTTATACTCAGGGAATAATGAATAGTGGGATTATAACCAATATTGATACAGCAATAGACTTAGATTATTACGCTAAGTTTATTGCTGGAAAAACAGCACTGGTCGCCCAAGGTGGTGGACAGAGAAGTATTTTTACTTCTGGAGTGCTGGATGCCTTTCTTCTTTCTAATTTTGACCCCTTCGACGAGTTTTTTGGTACCTCTGCAGGTGCTCTTAATTTGTGTGCTTATCTGTGCCGCGATAAAGGCCTTGGCCGTTCTTTCCTTCTCGATCTCACAACATCACCTGAATTCTTCAATCTCTTTTCTTATATACGACACAGAAAGAACCTTGGATTAGAGTGGGCCTTAGAACAAATCATGGCTTACCCATACAAGCTTGATTTGGATTTAGGACGACAAACGCTAGGCGATCGCCATTTCTATGCAGCCGTCACGGATTCTAAAGACTTACGAGATCACTACTTTCCAGTATTGGGTGAAGATTGGTACAAAGTGATGATTGCAACCTGTGCGATTCCTCGCTTATACAATGATGAAATCTTTATTGGCGACAATGCTTATGTGGATGGTGGTGTATCAGCTTGCATCCCAGTTCAAGAAGCGTGGCGTAGACAAGCCCGTTCCATTGTTGTGATCCGAACTGAGCCTACGCTAGAGGAAGAGGTCGAGGTTCAAGCTAACAGTACGAGATTAAAAACACCCAAACCGATATCAGCCGAAGAACTGGAATGGTTCCGCGAATCTTTTGACAGTGTTCAAGGTCATTGGCAACAAAAAGTGGAGCAGTGGAAAACCGATTGGAGCTCGTTCTTTCAACAACAAATTCTCAGCTCAAAAGAACAGAAGCGCGACAGATCACATTTGGATTTGTTGAATGGTGGTCGATGGTTATTCGGGGCGGATGACATCTATAGATTAAGTCATTTAATTGGTGATAAGTTTGATTCCGGCTTAGCAGATATGCTGATGGTGCATTACCAAACTTACTCATTGACTCAGGATTTTTTGAACTCCCCACCAGACGATGCTTTTGTCGTGCAAATTGCCCCGAGTAAGCCGCTGAAATCCAATTCATTAATGAGTAATAAAGAAGATTTACTGCACGATTATGAATTGGGTTTAGAAGCCGGTTACCGATTTGTTGAAACTTATACCTCAACGGAAAATGCTCGAAGCTCACACATGCAATATTTGGCAACCATTGCTGCTGAGAAGTAATGCTTGAGGTTGATTAATAATATTTGAAGTTGATGAGTTAGCATGCTGTGAGCTGATCGTGCTGTTTAAGCTGATCGTTAGTGAGTCGTGTTCTGAAATGAAAAAAGGTTATTGAACTTGGTTCGATAACCCTTTTTTTGTCTTGAGATTAGGCAAATCGTTTCGCCTTACGGTCAAACATTAGGTGACAGGTAAGATTCTCATACAGTTGGTTGATCCTGCCACATCCATAATGTCGCCCTGAGTGACGATAACGAGATCGCCAAACTTAAGATGCTCTTGCTCTTTTAGGCAGGTGAGCGTAGATAGGGCAATGTCAAAACTGTCTTTGGCTTCTGTCTCGAAGTAGATAGGTGTTACACCTCGGTACAAGGTGCAGCGATTAAGTGTTCCTTCGTTACGAGATAGTGCGTAGATAGGCATGTCAGCACTTAGGCGAGACATCATCAGTGCAGTTCGGCCTGATTCTGTGAGAGTGACTACGCCTTTAATGCCTTCCATATGGTTTGCCGAGTAGATAGTCGCCATCGAAACGGTTTCTTCGGCGGTTACAAAGGTGCGGTCAATTCGGTAATTGGATTGGTTGTTAATCCCCGCCATTTTCTCAGCACCAATACACACTTCAGCCATCGATTTTACGGTTTCGACCGGGTAATCACCTGCAGCTGTTTCACCTGAAAGCATGACTGCATCTGTTCCATCAAGTACCGCATTGGCAACGTCCATGACTTCGGCACGGGTTGGCATTGGCGCTGAAATCATCGATTCCATCATTTGGGTTGCGGTGATCACCGTTCGGTTAAGCGCTCTAGCACGACGTATAAGCTGTTTTTGTACTCCGACCAATTCAGGGTCGCCAATTTCGACTCCGAGGTCACCACGAGCCACCATGACCACATCTGAGGCCATTATGATGTCATCCATGTTCTCAACAGTGGCTACTGTCTCTGCTCGCTCTACTTTTGCTACAAGGTGAGCTTCTAAACCTGCTTCACGTGCGAGCTGACGAGCGTAGTGCATGTCTTCGCCGTTGCGTGGGAAAGACACCGCGAGGTAATCCACTTTGATTTGTGCGGCGGTGACGATGTCGCGCTTGTCTTTTTCTGTCAGCGCTTCTGCGGACAGGCCGCCGCCTTTCTTGTTTATGCCTTTATTATTCGAGAGAGGGCCGCCAATGATGACTTCGGTATGAACGCGACAACCTTCCACTTCGGTTACTTTTAGCTGTACACGACCATCGTCTAGCAGCAGGATGTCGTTAGCTGAAACGTCGTTAGGTAATTCTTTATAATCAAGGCCGACCGCTTGTTGGTTGCCTTCGCCTAAACCAAGGCTACTGTCGAGAGTGAATTGGTCACCAACGGCAAGTTGGATTTTGCCATCTTTGAATGTTGACACTCGAATCTTGGGACCTTGTAAGTCACCGAGAATAGCGATCTGAGTACCAAGTTTTTTGGCTATTGCTCGGACATTTTCTGCACGTTGTATATGGTCGTCGCTAGTGCCGTGAGAGAAGTTCATACGGACGACATTGGCACCGGCCTTGATGATCTCTTCAAGCACGTTACCTTTATCAGTAGAAGGGCCTAGCGTTGTGACGATTTTCGTTTTTCTTAATTCGGCTGTCATGAATACTCCTAGAGTGAGGCCAAGTAATCTTTTAAAAGACTAGGGCGTGTTGATCTTTCGAGCTGATTTTTGCAGCAAACGCTGCCCGAAGGGTTCGGCTAAAAGCGTTTTACTCTTTGTTGAGGGA
>NZ_JBFSPI010000019.1:0-68152 GCF_041464685.1 Vibrio sp. 10N.237.312.B06 | reverse complement strand
AACCATCTGTAGGATCGTTCAACTGATCAGGAAAATGCTTAAATGATCAGTGTTAACCTATACAGGTGCTTTTTGCTATCTGATTTCTTATCGTGCTGATTAAAGCTTTATATCGTCAAGGCTAAAATCGAGACCTAGGTTCATCTCTCTAAGCTCTTTCTCAAGCTGTCTACGATCATTGATTGCCTCAATTTCACGCCATTTACGTTTGAGTGGTTTAGAGCGTGTTTTTTGAGTGGTACGAGGCATTTCTAGTTCTGATAATTCATCGAATTGAAAGCTATCCATAAGCATATCTCCTTCCGTGGGATTCGTTCTTACGAACCATTAAATATCATATTTAAGTTCACAATAACCTTGATTTGTTTCTCATTTGTTTCAAATATATGAAGTTTTTGTTCTGTTTTATTATGCATGCTCACACATTTCGGGGATTTTTGTGTACAAAAAACAAGCAAACAAACTTAAGTAAACGATTAAATTAGGGGGGATAGAATGTTAATTCATTGTGCAAATGGAATAGCATTTTGACTACAGTGCATTTAAGTGCGCATTGTGCCGTGTAGTATAGGGATCTCATTACCCTAGAAAAAAACACAGATCTTCACTATACCTTGTAAAACCTAGGCTGACGTCATTTTTACGGGATGGTGTTTTTGTTTTTATAGTACCTTAGTTTTTGTTGATATTATGTCCTGACAATGTGACTTTTATTAGGCGCTATTGTTGAAATTTGTGTTAACAAAAGGTGTATTATTAGTGAAATGTCATTTTAATATGTGTTTATTTTCATATTGATTTTTAGGCCGTCTCGCTGCATTATCCGCCCGTCAAAAAATACACCGATACGTAAAATGGATGCATGAAGCGACATTTACAATCTAGATCGCAACAAATAAATATAAATCTAATGCCGACACAACTATTGACACTGGCATAGGTGATCTAGAGGAAGGCTAGGAAGCAAGATCGGTGCTTAAACTCAATTACGAGGTTCACGTGACAGACTTAATCAATTTGATGAACGATCTCCTTTGGGGATCTATCTTAGTTTACTTACTCGTTGGTGTGGGTATCTACTTCACTGTACGACTAGGTTTCATTCAATTCCGCCATTTCGGCCACATGTTTTCTGTTCTTAGAAACAGCCGTAAAGCAGACAGTGCAGGTATCTCCTCTTTCCAAGCACTTTGTACTAGTCTAGCAGCACGTGTCGGTACGGGTAACATGGCTGGTGTTGCTGTAGCACTAACCGCTGGTGGCCCTGGCGCTATCTTCTGGATGTGGCTAATTGCCATGCTAGGTATGGCAACATCGTTTGCAGAAAGCACACTGGCACAGCTATACAAAACGCGTGATAACGACGGTAACTACCGCGGCGGCCCTGCATACTACATGGAGAAAGGCCTAGGTATGCGTTGGATGGGGGTTCTATTCTCTATCTTCCTAATCATTGCATTCGGTCTTGTATTCAACGCGGTTCAAGCGAACGCGATTGCAAGCGCAATGAACACGGCATTCGACTTTGAGCGCAGCTACGTTGGTGTTGGTATCGTAATTATCTCTGCATTCGTTATCTTCGGTGGTATCCGTAAGATTGCTCGCACTGCAGAAATCATTGTTCCAATTATGGCACTGGCTTACTTAGCTATCGCTATCTACGTAATGCTAATGAACATTGAGAAAGTGCCTGAAGTTCTGGCTCTTATCTTCAAGAGTGCATTCGGTCTGCAAGAAGCAGCAGCGGGTGGCCTAGGTTACGCAATCGCACAAGCGATGATTAACGGCATCAAACGTGGTTTGTTCTCGAACGAAGCGGGTATGGGTTCTGCGCCAAACGCAGCAGCTTCTGCTACGCCTTACCCACCACACCCAGCATCACAAGGTTATGTGCAAATGCTAGGTGTGTTCATGGACACAATTGTTATCTGTTCTGCAACAGTAGCAATCATCTTGATGTCTGGTGAATATGTACCACACGGTGAAGTAACGGGTATCGAACTCACGCAACGTGCACTAACAGCACAAGTCGGCGAATGGGGTGGTATCTTTGTAGCGGTAGCGATTTTCTTCTTCGCTTTCACTTCAATCATTGCAAACTACTCGTACGCAGAAACAAACCTTATCTTCTTAGAGCACAACAACAAGAAGGGTCTAGTGCTGTTCCGTATCGTTGTACTGGGTATGGTTATGTTCGGTTCTCTCGCGACACTGCCAACGGTATGGGCATTAGCTGACGTATCGATGGGCCTAATGGCGATTGTGAACTTGGTAGCGATCATCTTGCTGTCGGGTATCGTGATTAAGCTAGCGAAAGACTACAACCGTCAATTAGACGCGGGTAAAGTACCCACGTTCGAGGCGGATGATTTCCCAGAGCTTAAGGCTCAATTGGAAGATGGTATTTGGGTTAACAACAAGAAGAAGTAATCTTGTTGGAGTGATTCATCACTCATCCTAAAATCATTAGAAAGGCTAAGGTTTCGACCTTAGCCTTTTTCTTTGCCTGCGATATTTTCTTTATTATCGATTTTTCTTTGTAAGAGATTCTTCTTTGTAAGCGACTTACAGCTAGATCTGTCTATCAAAGTAATAGGAAGAGTCATAAAGACAAGTTGATGTTTTTTCTATACTCTAGCTGCATCCAGTTAGATAACCGATTAGGGTAAAGTTATGTTAGTTGTCGTTTCTCCAGCCAAGACATTAGATTACGAATCACCATTAGCGACTGAGCGCTTCAGCCAGCCAGAGTTTGTTGAGCACTCTGCAGAGCTCATTGAAGTGTGTCGTAAGCTGACACCTGCTGATGTATCAGCACTGATGAAGGTAAGCGATAAGATTGCTGGGCTGAACGTAGCGCGCTTTGAGCAATGGAGCGAGACCTTTACCCAAGACAATGCACGTCAAGCAATCCTAGCCTTTAAGGGCGATGTGTACACTGGCTTAGATGCTGAAACACTGTCGGACGATGATTTTGACTACGCACAGAATCACCTGCGCATGCTTTCTGGGTTATATGGCTTGCTTAAGCCGTTAGATCTGATGCAGCCATACCGCCTAGAGATGGGTACACGTTTGGCCAATGCTCGTGGTACTAACTTGTACCAGTTCTGGGGTAACATCATCACAGATAAGCTGAATGAAGCGCTGAATGCTCAAGGCGATAATGTGTTGATCAACCTAGCATCGAACGAATACTTTAAAGCGGTGAAGCCGAAGAGCCTTGATGGTCAAATCATCACGCCAGTTTTTAAAGACTGCAAGAATGGCCAGTACAAGGTGATTAGTTTTTACGCCAAGAAAGCGCGTGGCATGATGGCTCGCTACATCATTGAGAACAAAATCGATTCAGTGGAAGCGCTAACCAAGTTTGATACCGCAGGTTACTACTTCGTTGAAGAAGAGTCGAACGCGAAAGAGTTAGTCTTCAAGCGTGAAGAGCAAAACTAATAGCTCTTGGTTAATTAGTCACTCTTGGTTAACGAGTTACTTCGGCTTTAGCCTGTAATTAAAATTAGAGACGAATTATTTAGCCTGATAACAGGCCAGACAATAATAAGCCATACAAAGAAAAGCCCCATGCAGATAACTGCATGGGGCTTTTTATTGAATCATTGAAAGGCGGTTAGATTACTTGTTCTTAACGGCTTTCTTTTTCTTAGCGATTTTCTTTTTCTTAGCAATTTTTTGCTTAGCCACCGCTTTCTTGTCTTCTTTCTTGGGCTTTTTCTTCTTCGTTACTGCGGCTTTCTTATGCGTAGGACGCATGCCTTCGATGAAGCGTTCTTTGATCGCATCTTCAGTGTAACGAGCAACACGTTCAATCATTAGTTGATCGTGCGCTTCAATGATAGAAACCGCGTTACCTTTCTTACCTGCACGAGCCGTACGGCCGATACGGTGTAGGTAAACATCTGCAGTACGTGGCATGTCGTAGTTAATAACGTGGCTCACATCTGGAAGGTCGATACCACGAGCTGCGACGTCCGTTGCCAGCAGTACGTTGATAGAACCATCGCGGAAACGAGAAATCGCGTTGTTACGACGATCTTGAGGCATTTCACCTTGGATCCATACACACGGGATCTGTGCACTTTCTAATTGAGCTCGTAGGTCACCTAGGCGGTCACGAGTCTTCAAGAAGATGATGCTGCGTTCAGCTTGCTCTGTGATGATATGTTTTAGGATATCAAGCTTGTGCTTAGCTGAATCGGCACGGTGATACCATTGAGTGATCTTCTTACGTTCACGCAATGACGATTTTGCATCGATCTCTGCTGGGTTTTTCAGAAGGTCTTCAGTGAAACCTTCAATACCTTTACCTTCTAGCGTTGCTGAGAAAAGTAAAGTTTGTTTACGCCAGCGACACTCTGCAGACAGACGGTCAACAACAGGACCAAAGCCCATGTCTAGCATACGGTCAGCTTCATCGAGAACCAGCCATTCAATCGCACGACAGTCAAAACGCTCGCCTTCAATGTATTCCATTAAACGACCAGGTGTTGCGACTACGATATCTTGAGTCGTGCTTAAGATATCTGCGTGCTCTTGGTACATCACACCGCCCGTGATCGTAAAGATATTTAGGCTGGTGTATTTAGCAAGCTCACGTGCTTGTTCGGTGATCTGCATTGCTAGCTCACGCGTTGGCGTCAGGATAAGCATACGTGCAGGGCCAGATTTCTTACGTGGGAAATCCAGTAGGTATTGCAGTGCTGGCAATACAAATGATGCTGTTTTACCAGTACCTGTTGGCGCAGAAGCCAAAACGTCTCTTCCATCTAACGCTTGTGGGATTGCTTCAGCTTGTATCTGTGTTGGGCGTTCGTAGCCCATTTCGTCAATTGCATTAAGCAGCTCTTGGTTTAGATCGAGTTCTGCAAAGGTTCTGATCACTGTTGTTTCTCCACAAGCAATAAATGTTTCTGCCTCAAAAAGCAGACGATAAAAAAGAGTAGCCGGACATTATAGAAGCATTAGTGATTAGGATCACATGGTATTTGCTACATCTTGAGATAAAAATCTTTAGTAAGGGCAATAAATACCTCGCTATAACCGCCATCGTGATGGATCGTAAGCGATTCACGCTGCAAATCTTGCTCACAAACAGGATCTTTAGATAATTCAAACAGGACTCGAATTGCCTGTTTTCTGTCTGTTGTTTTCACATCAAGGCGCTTTGCTAGGTACCAACCACATTGTTGGGCAAGCTTGATGAAGCCTTCTCCCTCGGTCGTCGGCAGTATAAAACTGGCTGTGGCGGCATCCGTCGTTATCTCGAAACAACGCTGAGCAAGCTCAAGGTGATCCAAGCTGTTGGTGTGCCTCGCGGTGGCTCTTTGGCTTTGCTGTGCCTGCTCTCCAGAGTTGAAGTAGGGCGGATTACAAATTATTGCATCAAACCGTTGCGAAAAATCCGTGGTTAACACGCTGCCATGATGAAGGGAGATGCGATCTTGCCAAGGCGACTGCTCAATATTGACTGTGGCAGCATCAATGGCGTGCTGATCAATATCTATCGCAGAGATTGAAGCATCCTCAAAACGCTGCGCAGCCATCAAGGCCAACAGACCTGTTCCTGTTCCAATATCGAGTACACATGATCTTTGTGGCAGGCTTACCCACGCGCCAAGTAACACGCCATCGGTACTGACGGGCATGCCGCTTTGTCCTCCGTAAATCGAGAATTTTTTGAAATTGAAGCTTTTGGTTTCGGTTTTTTTGTCTTTCATGAATGTTCTGGATATCGATATATTTTAAGTGATTAGCTCTAATGTTAATTAATTGTATGGCTCAATGTTCTATTTGAGAATTCATTGTTGTTAATTATGGTTAGCTTATAATTATGGCAATATTTCCATATCCAGTGGAATCCACTGCTTTTGGTTCTCAAATGCAAATTTATATGGTGTTTTTTTGTGGTGACTTGCAGCTAGCCAAGTGTTTCGTCATTATGCGCGACTATTTTATAGATTGATTGGCAGCTTCTAGCTGTAACATTCACGTAAGCACAACATAAATTCATAAATATAATTAAGGATTATCTGTGAAACAGAGTCTAAAACTAACAGATATAATGGCATTGGGCTTTATGCTTTTTGCGTTTTTCTTAGGTGCGGGTAACATCATCTTCCCACCTCTTGCTGGCCAATTAGCTGGTGACCACTTTCTTCCAGCGATGTCTGGTTTCCTGCTGACCGCCGTTGGTCTGCCGTTAATCACTATCGTCGCAGTTGCAGTGGCTGGTGGCTCTTGGGGTCATCTAACCAAAGATCTTCCAAAGCGAGCTGCAACTATCATGGCTGTGCTGATCTTTATCATCATAGGCCCTGCATTTGCTGCGCCACGTACCGGCCTTGTTGCTTATGAGATGGCGGTGAAACCGTTCTTCATCGATGCCTCTCAAGCTCACCTCACTCTTTTTTCGATTGCATTTTTTGTGGTAGCGATGTTCTTCTCATGGTCGCAAGGTAAGCTTATCGACGTAATTGGCAAGGTACTGACACCTGCACTATTTGTTGGTTTGGTTGTACTGGCAGTTGCTGTGTTCGTTAACCCACAAGGCGACATTCTTGCGGCTCACGGTGAGTACATTACTCAGCCACTGACCAAAGGTTTCCTTGAAGGCTACAACACCATGGATACGTTTGCTTCGTTGATGTTTGGTATGCTGATCGTTGATGCGATTCGTAGCAAGGGCATTACTGATCGTGCAGCGACGACTAAGTACCTTATCAGCGCAGGTTGTATTGCCGCGGCTGGTCTAGCGTTTGTTTACATCTCTTTGTTCTTCTTGGGTGCAACAAGCGCAACAGTCGCAGCGGGTGCGGACAATGGCGGCGCTATCTTAAGCCTTTACGTTCAATCACTGTTTGGCCCATCAGGTCAGCTAGTGCTTTCAGTGATCGTATTACTGGCGTGTCTAACAACGGCGATTGGCCTTGTTTCAGCATGTTCTGATTACTTCAGCTCGCTAACGCCTTTGTCTTACAAGACTTGGGTAATCATCAACGGTGTAGCTTGTGCAACCGTAGCGAATGTTGGCCTTTCTCAACTGATTTCTCTGTCTGTTCCAGTACTGTTTGCACTGTACCCAGTCGCTATCGCGTTGGTTGCTCTGACGTTCTTGCGTAGCCGTTTCCCTAATCCAAAAGCCGCTTACCGTGTGGTTGTATTAGTGTCTCTACTGTTTGCTCTTATTGATGGCGCTAAAGTAGCGGGTGTAGATGTGTCTGCAATGAACATGCTGCCGTTGTTCGAAATCGGTATGGGTTGGTTGCTTCCAACAACTGCCGCAATCATCTGTATGTTCTTCGTTGGTAAATCAACAGAGCAAGAGATGGCTGAAGAGACTGTTTAATCTTCCGTTGAGATGACATTGTCCTTCGACATGAAATAGAAAAGGCCTCATTACTTCGCAGTAATGAGGCCTTTTTGTATTCTGTGATCTTTTAATATTCTGCTACTTCGCTACTTCGCTACTTAGCTACTGAGTTACTTAGCTGAGTGTACTTCTGTTTGGTTATAGCTTTTCGCTGTACTCAACCAGTACTTGTTCAACCCAGCTAGCGATACGGTCGTCGCTTAGTTCGTATTGTGAATCTTCATCAAGCGCCAAACCAACGAATTGAGATTGGTCTTCAGTGAGAGCTTTAGACGCTTCGAACTCGTAGCTGTCATCGTTTGGCCAGAAACCGACAAACTCTGCGCCAGCGATTTTCAGCTCATCATGCAATAGACCCATCGCATCTAAGAACCACTCGCCGTAGCCTTCTTGGTCACCTAAACCAAACAGTGCTACTACCTTGCCTTTCATTGGCGTGGTTGCAATGTCTTCCCACAGTTCATTCCAATCTTCTTGGATTTCACCGAAGTCCCAAGTTGAGATGCCGAGCAGTAAAAGATCGTAGTCCGCCATCAATGAAAGAGGGGTTTCTTTCACGTTATGGATATCAACTAGGTCTTCACCAATAATGCCGCGAATTTTCTCTGCTGCCATTTCGGTGTAGCAGGTGGTTGAGCCGTAAAATAATCCAATTTTCATAGCAAACGTTCAATTTTAATTTCAGATGGCGAATTCTAACCATAAATCGACTTCGATTGCAGCGATTATCCGCTCAAGTCGTAATTTTTATGGCATTCATATTTGCTCTGGCATACTCTCAAAACAGTTTCCAATATTGTGAGTAACACTATGCAGTCGCCTCAAGGGCAGAGCGCAGACCACGGTCTAGTAGAACAGTTTTTAGATGCTATGTGGATGGAGCGAGGATTATCGGAGAATACGCTTGTCTCGTACCGTACCGACCTGTCTAAGCTTCTAACGTGGATGGAAAAGAACAATTACCGCCTCGATTTTATTAGTCTTTCAGGACTACAGGATTATCAAGGTTGGTTAGCCGATGCTGACTTTAAGCAGACTTCCCGTGCTCGTATGTTGTCGGCCATTCGTCGCTTGTTTCAATATCTACACCGCGAGAAAGTAAGAGCCGACGATCCTAGTGCGCTGTTGATCAGTCCAAAACTGCCGAAGCGCTTGCCAAAAGATTTGAGTGAAGAGCAAGTGGATTCGCTGCTTGAAGCGCCAGATCCAAACGACCCTATTGAGCTTCGCGATAAGGCGATGCTTGAGTTACTCTATGCAACTGGTTTGCGTGTTACGGAACTCGTCAGTTTGACGATGGAAAACATCAGCCTAAGACAGGGCGTGGTGCGTGTTATTGGTAAGGGCGGTAAAGAACGCTTGGTGCCAATGGGCGAAAACGCCGTCGATTGGATAGAGACTTTTATTGAACAAGGTCGTCCACAATTACTCGGTGATAACAGCTCGGATGTGGTTTTTCCGAGTAAACGCGCGAAGCAAATGACTCGTCAAACGTTCTGGTACCGTATTAAGCATTATTCGGTTATTGCTGGTATCGATACGGATCTATTGTCACCACACGTATTGAGACATGCTTTTGCCACTCATTTACTGAACTATGGTGCCGATCTCAGGGTCGTACAGATGTTGCTTGGACATAGTGACTTATCGACCACCCAAATTTATACTCACGTGGCGACTGAAAGGCTGAAGCAAATTCACGCTCAGCATCACCCACGTGCTTAAATCCATTTATTTTTAAGGTGAACCTAATGAGCGTATTACGCCGTCTTCCTCTACTAGCGCTTCCTCTCATGATTACTGCATGTAATGCATCAGAAGCGAAAGTAGAAACAACATCAACAGCCGTAGAAGCTGCTCCAGCTCAAGCTATTGATACAGCTGCGTTAACTAAGCGTTTTGAAAAAATCGGTATTAAGGTCGATAAGATTGTTCCTTCGGATATCGATGGTCTTTTAGAAGTTCAAACCAACAGCGGTATTATCTTTTCTTCTCCAGAGGGCGATCACTTTCTAGCCGGTACACTTTACTCTTTGGATGAAAACGGTAAGTTCAGTGATGTTTTGGCTGAGCGTCAAGCTCCACTGAATGCTGAAAAAGTCGCAGCGATGTCGGATACGGTTATCGAATACAAAGCAGATAACGAAAAGTACGTTGTGACAGTATTTACTGACATTACGTGTGGCTACTGTGTTCGTCTGCACAGCCAAATGCAAGGCTACAACGATCTGGGTATCACCGTTCGTTACATGGCTTACCCACGCCAAGGTGCGACAGGGCAAGTTGCCGATCAAATGGCGGCAATCTGGGCGTCTGATGATCCAAAAACAGCTATGCATGATGCTAAAGTCAATCGTCAAATGCCAGCGTCTGGTAAAGACCTAGCAGAGCAAAAGCAGATCATTGCTAAACAATACCAACTCGGTCGTGAGCTTGGCATCAATGGCACTCCGGCTATCGTGCTAGCAAGTGGTGAGTTGGTGAGTGGTTACTTACCTCCGGCGCAACTTATTCAGCGTTTAGAGCAGTAATCTTCATTTTTTATTACCTATTATTCCCCCCTGTTTTTGATTTAAGGAGTGGCCTGATTGATATCAGGCCCATTTTTATATGATAGAGATCCAACGCCGTCCTGAGGTCGACATTTCAGTCTTACCTGCTCATTTACCTGACTTGTTAAAGCGCATTTATGTGAGTCGCGGAATCGACAGTGCTGACCAGCTAGAGACAGCTGCGAAAGGTTTGCACTCTTATCAAAAACTGGGCTGCATTGATGCTGCAGTTGAATTGTTGTTCAAAGCCATTCAGCAGCAAAAGCGCATCATCATTGTTGGTGACTTTGATGCCGATGGCGCGACAAGCTCCGCGTTGTCTGTGCTTGCTCTGCGAATGTTGGGTAGCTCTAATGTTGATTATCTGGTACCCAACCGTTTTGAAGATGGTTATGGCTTGAGCCCTGAGGTTGTCGAACAGGCGATCGAACTTGGTGCTGAAGTGATCATGACAGTCGACAACGGTGTATCTTCAATTGACGGTGTTCGCTTTGCTAAAGAGAAAGGCCTTGATGTACTGGTTACTGATCATCACTTGCCTGGTTCTGAATTACCGATTGCAGATGCAATGGTCAATCCCAACCTAGAAAGCTGCGCATTTCCTTCAAAAGCGCTAGCCGGTGTGGGTGTCGCCTTTTACCTGATGATGGCATTGTGTGTTCATATGCGTAAGTTGGGCTGGTTTGCTCAACACGGCATGACAGAACCCAAGTTGATGGAACTGATTGACCTAGTGGCTCTGGGTACTGTTGCAGATGTGGTACCACTTGATGAAAACAACCGAATCTTGGTACACCAAGGGCTACAACGCATTCGTGCGGGTAAAGCTCGTCCGGGTATTCAAGCCTTGATTGAAATTGCTAAGCGAGATGCTAAGCGTTTAGTTGCTTCCGATTTTGGTTTTGCGCTTGGTCCACGTATCAATGCGGCTGGCCGATTGGATGACATGTCCTTTGGTGTTGAGCTGCTAATGAGTAATAACATCCATGCGGCGCGTCGAATGGCCAGCGAGTTAGATGGCTTGAACCAAACACGTAAAGAGATCGAAGAGGGCATGAAACAAGAAGCGATGGCTTTTTGTGAGCGCCTTGAATTTGGTAAAGACGATTTGCCTTCTGGTTTGGCTCTGTTTCAACGTGATTGGCATCAAGGCGTAATTGGTATTCTAGCTTCGCGTATCAAAGACAAATATCACCGCCCAGTGATCGCATTTGCTGATGGTGGTGAAGGTAGCATTAAGGGTTCATGTCGTTCGATTCCAGGTTTGCACATGCGCGATGCGCTAGACAGAATCGACACTCAAAACCCTGGCCTGATCTTGAAGTTTGGTGGTCACGCAATGGCAGCCGGGTTAACCATTATGGAAAAAGACTTCGAGCGATTCAGCAAGATGTTTGATGACGTTGTGCGTAAAGAACTCGGTGAGACGGCACTTAAGGGCATTATCTTGTCTGATGGTGAGCTGCTACCTGAAGAGTTCTCAATGCATACCGCTGAAACATTGCGTTCAGGTGGTCCGTGGGGACAAGCTTTCCCTGAGCCCATCTTTGATGGTGAGTTTAAAGTTCTGCATCAAAAATTAGTGGGTGAAAAGCACCTAAAGTTAATGCTTGAGCCATTGTATAAAGGCCACCCGACCAATGTGATGATTGATGGTATTGCCTTTAATGTTGACCTACGTCGCTGGCCTGATGCCTCAGTGAAAACGGTACATCTTGCGTTTAAGCTTGATATTAACGAGTTTCGTGGCAATCAATCGTTGCAGTTGATGATTGATCATATCGAAGCGAAATAGTTGAAGCCAAATAGCGTTATCGTTCACTGAATGAGGTTCATCATTTAGTGCCAAATCCAACAAGCTCTGTTCAAAAACAGGGCTTGTTTTCCTTTATTGCCTTACAAATTTTACGTGTTTTTTCTGCCCGTCAATTTTATATCCGATTAAGTTATTGAATCTTGGTGTACCACTCTAAAAAATTCTGTATCTCCGTCACACTTTTGAGTACAATTCTCCGGTTAAATTCTACTCATAAATGATGAGCTAAAATGTTTGAAATCAATCCTATAAAAAACCGTCTGCAGGATGTGTCTGAGCGCACAAATATCCTGAGGGGGTATCTTTGACTATGACGCAAAGAAAGAGCGTCTAGAAGAAGTAAACGCAGAATTAGAACAACCGGATGTATGGAACGAACCTGAGCGTGCTCAAGCGCTAGGAAAAGAGCGTTCAGCATTGGAAGCGGTAGTAGAAACGATCGACCAACTTGACCAAGGTGTTGAGGATGTTGATGGCCTATTAGAGCTTGCGGTTGAAGAAGAAGATCAAGAAACGTTCGATGAAATTGAGCCAGAACTAGCTGAGCTTGAAGCTAAGTTAGAGAAATTGGAATTCCGTCGTATGTTCTCTGGTGATCACGACGCATCAGATTGCTACATCGATTTACAGTCAGGTTCGGGCGGTACAGAAGCTCAAGACTGGACTTCAATGATGTTGCGTATGTACTTGCGTTGGGCAGATTCGAAAGGCTTCAAGACTGAAGTTATCGAAGTGTCTGATGGCGATGTTGCTGGCCTTAAAGGCGCAACGGTACGTATCTCTGGTGAGTACGCTTACGGTTGGTTACGCACAGAGACTGGTGTTCACCGTCTAGTTCGTAAGTCACCATTTGATTCAAGTGGTCGTCGTCATACTTCATTTGCTTCTGCGTTTATCTATCCTGAGATTGATGACAACATTACGATCGACATTAATCCTTCTGACCTACGTATTGACGTATACCGTGCCTCTGGCGCTGGTGGTCAGCACGTAAACACCACGGAATCGGCGGTACGTATTACTCACGTTCCAACTAACACCGTGGTTCAGTGTCAGAATGACCGTTCGCAGCATAAGAACAAAGATCAAGCGATGAAGCAGCTACGTGCTAAGCTTTTTGAACTTGAGATTCAAAAGCAAAATGCTGAAAAACAAGCGAGCGAAGAAACGAAATCAGACATCGGTTGGGGCAGTCAGATCCGCTCTTACGTGCTGGATGATTCACGTATCAAAGATTTACGCACCGGCATCGAAAACCGTAATACTCAAGCGGTTCTTGACGGTGACTTAGACAAGTTTATTGAAGCTAGCCTGAAATCAGGTCTGTAAGCTTTATCAACTATTAAGCTTTACCAATAATATTGGTAAAAATGCCTATATTTTCAAAAATATAGCTGTCCAAATTATAAAAGCAGGGTACATCTCAAATGACTGATGCTGTTCAAAACGAAAATGCACAAGAAGCTTCTTCACCTGAAGAGAACAAACTAATCGCTGAGCGCCGTAGCAAGCTGGATCATATCCGCCAAAACTGCAAAGCGAACGGTCACCCAAATGATTTCCGTCGTGAGCACCTAGCTGGCGATCTTCAAGCGGAATTCGGTGAGAAGACTAAGGAAGAGCTAGAAGAGCTTAACCACATCGTTGCGATCGCAGGTCGTATTATGGCGAAGCGTGGTCCATTCCTTGCGATTCAAGAAACTTCTGGTCGTATCCAAGCGTACGTAGCGAAAGACGTACAAAAAGTACTGAAAGAGAAGTACCAAGGCCTAGATATCGGTGACATCATCGGTGTTAAAGGTGCGCTTCACAAGTCTGGTAAAGGTGACCTTTACGTGAACATGGAAGAGTTTGAATTGCTAACCAAAGCACTTCGTCCTCTGCCAGAGAAGTTCCACGGTCTAACTGACCAAGAGATGCGCTACCGTCAGCGTTACGTTGATCTAATCGTGAACGAAGACTCTCGTAACACATTCATCGTGCGTTCTAAGCTTGTGTCTTCAATCCGTAACTTCATGAGCTCAAAAGGCTACCTAGAAGTTGAAACGCCAATGATGCACGTGATCCCAGGCGGTGCAACAGCACGTCCATTCATCACTCATCACAACGCACTAGACATCGACATGTACCTACGTGTTGCACCTGAGCTTTACCTTAAGCGTCTAGTAGTTGGTGGTTTTGACCGTGTATTCGAGATCAACCGTAACTTCCGTAACGAAGGTCTTTCTCCACGTCACAACCCAGAATTCACAATGATGGAATTCTACCAAGCGTACTCTGACTACAAAGATCTAATGGATCTAACGGAAGAGATGCTAAGCACAGCGGCGATGGACGTTCTTGGTTCTACTTCTATGCCTTACGGTGACGAAACAGTTGAGTTCGGTGGCACTTACGCTCGCATGAGCATGTTCGATGCAATCAAACACTACACACCTGAAAATGCAAACATTCAAGCTCTGACTGAAGATGATCTTCAGAACAGAGAATTGATGGTTAAAATTGCAGAAGAAGTGGGTTTGTACGTTGAGAAGTTCTGGACATGTGGTCAGCTTCTTGAAGAGATCTTTGGTGAAACGGCTGAGCCTCAGTTAATTCAACCAACGTTCATCACGGGTTACCCAGCGGATATTTCTCCACTGGCTCGTCGTAGCGATAGCAACCCATTCTTCACAGACCGCTTTGAGTTCTTCATCGGTGGCCGTGAAGTAGCGAACGGTTTCTCTGAGCTTAACGATGCCCAAGATCAAGATGAGCGTTTTAAAGCACAAGTTAACGCAAAAGATGCGGGTGATGACGAAGCTATGTACTACGATGCGGACTACATTACTGCACTAGAGCACGGCCTACCGCCAACGGCGGGTCAAGGTATTGGTATCGATCGCCTAGCGATGCTATTTACTAACACGCACACAATCCGTGACGTGATCTTGTTCCCGGCAATGCGCCCGCAAGCGTAATTTTCGCTTATGGGGTGTTACTGCCCGTGTAATTTAAAAGCCACCTTCGGGTGGCTTTTTCGGTTTTTAGCGTCAAAACCTAGCTCGTACCGCACTCTTGATTCGAAAAATGATTATTTATGACATAGTCTTACCATTGAGACAAAAAATCTAAGATAGTCTCATTACTATACGTATCGGATCTGAATACGATCTTGCGGCAACTTTGTTCCCGTATGATTCGTTTAACTCGTGTTAGCCTGATTGAAAAAAATAAAAAAAGAATAAGGAAGAAGGATGGGAACTCAATTTAAGATGGATTCCTTACCAGGTTCTCTTATCGTCGTTGGTGGTGCGTACGAACCCTGGTTATCAGTGTTAGAACAAGTGGGGTGGCAATGTACCCAGTGTGCAGATTTACGAAAAGCCGATGCCTTAATTACTGATATTGGCCCCTGCATTGGCATTGTGGATCTTAGTCATGATGAGTTTAGCCTTAATGGTATTGCTAACCTCGTGAGCAACAACAAGCAAGTTCGATGGCTTGCTTTTATCCGTGAATCGCAATTGAGCTCAGATACAATCTGCCAATTTATCGTTAACTTCTGTATCGACTTTTTCACGGCACCAATCCCTGATGCTCAGCTATTGAGTACCATTGGTCATCAACTGGGTATGCTCAAACTTGAGCAGAAAGTATGGCCAAACTACGGTATTAACAACAATATGGGCCTACTCGGTGATTCTGTGGCGGTGAAACGCTTGAGAGACCAAGTAAAGCGAATTGGCCCCACAGATGTCAGTATTTTGATTTACGGTGAGAGTGGGACAGGAAAAGAGACAATTGCACGTTCCATTCATCAAAATTCATCGCGAGCTCAGAAACCATTTTTAACTGTGAATTGCCGTGCTCTATCTGAAATGAGGATAGAGACTGAGATGTTTGGTATTTCAGCCCCAGCAACGGCAGCGCCTTGTATGTTGGAAGAAGCCGATGGCGGAACCCTCTTACTCAACGATGTCCTAGCGATGCCTCGTAATCAACAATTGAACCTTTTACGCTTTTTACAAGAAGGGAAAATTGAAACCACGAAGGGAGCTAAGTCGGTTGATGTTCGCATTTTGGCTGCTAACTCTTCTGATATTGAAAAGGCATTGATCGAAGGCGACTTCAATGAAGAGCTTTATCATTACATCAATGTTCTGCGTATTCATGTTCCTAGCTTAAAAGAACGTGTGAGTGATATTTCAGTGCTAGCGAATCATTTTCTGCGTGAGTACTCAAAAGAGTTTAATGCGCAAGCGAAGAGCTTCTCAGACGATGCTATCCGCTCGATGAGTCGCTACCATTGGCCTGGCAACGTTCGTGAATTGATGAATCAGATTAAGCGTGTTGTGTTGATGTCTGATGCTGTCATCATTGAGGATCATCAACTGGATTTACCAAAACAGAATGATGAACGCCGCAGTCTGAAAAGTATACGTGAACGTTCAGAGCGAGATGCTTTACTCATTGTGTTGGAATCTTATGGTGGTCAAGTGTCTTTGGCCGCTAAGGAGCTTGGAGTTTCACGCGCAACTATGTACCGCTTACTCAATAAACATGGTCTTATATCTGAGGGCGTTGTTTAGAACGTTCTATTCATTGACTCTATCCGGTGAGTGAAAATTCAAGGGCCACGTATCATACGTGGCTTTTTTGTTTCTGAAGGATAGTCCGCTGTTCTATAGAGAGAGCCCTAAGATAGATATGCTGTGATTTTATATAATCATAGTGAATATGTTATATGTAAATGAATATGCAACTGATATTTCAGGCGAATGCATTGTTTTAAAAATGTTAACCAAATATCGGTTGAATAATATACTCACTTGGTTAGACTTTAACCGTGAAAGCAACGATTTAACAAAGACTTGTCTGCTTTTACGACCCCATTTCTTTTTGGATTTTTTAGTTAGCTTGGAGGCGCAAATGAAACATTTCGATTTTATACAGCATATTTGCGCGTCGTTTGATCCGTGTACTGACATGGTGACTGATATGTCACACACATCAGCCATGGCCGATCGAAACACCCAAGATAAATCTAACTAATAGATCCGTACCCTTATTTGGCTGCGGAAAAATAGCAGCTAAGTGAGAAGCCCTCATACTATCTAGAACGCTATTTTTCCTCAGTTTATTCCACAACTGGAGAGTTATTATGCGTCACTCAGTATATTTAAAACTAGCAACAGTTCTTATCCGTGCAGACCTTCGTCGTGAAGAGCGTGAATGGCAACGAAAAGTTCGTCGTAGTTCATATGATCTACCATGGAACAACACCCATTTATTGAGAGATATTGGCCTTGAAGCCGATAGTCGACCAATTGGTTTTTCTGAGCCTGAAGTTGTCACGATTGAGCGCCGAGTACGCCATCTTCGTCGTGTCCTAAGTGCGCGAATACCGACGTAATCTGCGGGGTTGATAGCACCGTTCAACCCCTAAGATAAGTCACAGTGATGGTTATGGCGTCGAAAGTGCAAATTTTTGAACTAGAACTGGCCAAAAAAGAGAAGCTCTTGCTTCTCTTTTTTGCTTTTTTAAGTCGTTATCTAGTAAAGGTAAATAGTTCGGCTAAGCTTTATAGAGCAAGGGAGGCTGACTATGCAGAAGCATCAATTAGACATGTGGTTACATGGAGAGCACAAAGACTCTTATCAGACACCGAAAGTGTACGTTATTGGTTGCTCTGATATCTCAGAATATTTACTGGCGGTGGAGTACAAACACAAGCTAGAACCGGTAAAGCAAGACGGCGAGCCGCTTCACTTTGGATCCTTGGATCAAGTGAAAGAGGAATTACTCCGGCTCGGCTTTGAAAAGGCCTACCTTCGCTTGCACAACGCGTATGATGAGTTTGGTAATGAACCCAACCAAAGCTACTGCGATATTGAACTGGCGCTCAAACCTCATTAGAGAGTATTTTTAACGAGCGTTGTAGTGAGAAATTACTTCTAAATTGAGACGGTTTATAACGTACTGATCTTTTAGCCTATCTATGCTAGATAAAACCTCTATGCGTAATGGCTTTCTATGCGTAATGGCTTTCTATGCGTAATGGGTTGTCAGTAATCTGTGGGTGAATTGAGTTCGTAGATAGAAACCACGAGGTTTGGTCTTTATTGGTTTTCCACTTGCACCGTAAGCTTCTGTTAACACTCGACTGTTGGCGGCTTTTGGTCGCAAATGCAGTGCTTCGCCGTGTCTTGCTGTTATCTGTTCAACATTACCTAACACGATCAGCTCCATGAGCTCTTCCCAATCCCTTTTTAAGATCTCGTCTTCCGCTTGGGTTGGTGTCCACAATAAAGGGGATCCTACATGCCTTTCTGCCAGTGGGATCTCTCTTTCTCCCTCTACCGGGATCCACAACACTTTAGACAGCTTGTTTCGAACGTGACTGGTTTCCCACGTTATGCCTTGCACGCCCATCAATGGCGCGACACAAACAAAGGTGGTTTCGAGTGGCTTCCCTGAATAACCAATCGGGATACTTTTTAGCTCGATCCCGAGCTTGGCAAAATCTTGTTCTGGTTTACTGCCAGCTGGCGCACCCAAGTGCCATTCCAATAGTTGTCCAACCCAGCCTTTATCTCGCTTTAGGTCGTTTGGTACAACCATATTGGCTTCATCGGCGAGCTCTTTGAAGGTCATTCCTGCAATAGCATATGCTCTGTCTAACAGCTCTTGTTGTGTTTGTGGTTCTGGTTTCATAATAAAAGGCATGATCAAAAAAATGATTTTACCAGAAGTTATCACCATATGACGACTGGTTAAGAAATGATCGCCTTGCTAGAAAAGGGATCAAACTCATGGTTATCCACAGGACATGAAGGTAATTAATTGAAATATTAATTTAGTGGATAAATAAACAGGGGTTTGCAGGGGATAAAATGCTTGCTAAATAGGGTTTGAAATGAATCTTTCACTTACTAGTGTGGATAAACATCGGAGTGGTTGATCTTTAACCATGGGTGGTTTTTAAAAGATCTTTTTCTTTTTTCATGTTTTTAAAATCGATGAGTTTACTTTAATTAATTGATTTTTAATTGTTTTTTTGTCGGTGGGTGGTTTTTTGTTTTTGGTTCTGATAAATCTATGGATTAAAAAAAACGATTGCGGGTAATTCTTCACATAGTTATTCACAGAAAAGGTGAATAAATGTGGTCTATGTCTCACTCTTGTGTGGGTAACTAAGATTTGAGCAAAACTTATCCATATTCGTAGTTATTATTCATAAATATAGCGCTTGTCACGTCACTAAGTTTGCTCCGATTGGGGATATGTGGAAAAATCAGTGTAATTAAAAATTTAGATAGAGGTTGGCCAGTGATAGATGGCGATGGTTACCGATTAAATGTTGGTATTGTAATCTGTAACAACCATGGTCAGGTCTTCTGGGCTAAACGATACGGGCAACATTCATGGCAATTCCCTCAAGGGGGAATAGATGAAGGTGAAACTCCGGAACAGGCAATGTACCGCGAGTTATATGAAGAGGTTGGCCTTACTAAAAAGGATGTAAAGATCGTCGCGACAAGTCGTCATTGGTTACGCTATAAGCTGCCCAAACGACTGGTTCGGTGGGATTCTAAACCTGTCTGTATTGGACAAAAACAGAAGTGGTTTCTTTTACGCTTAGATTGCGATGAATCGCATATCAATATGCAGCGTGGAAGCACACCTGAGTTTGATGGTTGGCGTTGGGTGAGTTACTGGTACCCAGTTCGACAAGTTGTATCTTTCAAGCGAGATGTTTACCGTCGAGCGATGAAAGAATTCGCATCTTTAGCAATGCCGTTTAAAGAGCGAAAAACAAAAGGAAAGCGCAAATTGCGTAGAGGTTAAGCATGCTCAGCCAACTAAGGGAAATAGTTGAACACGTATCAAGAGTTGAAGATGTGTCGACGGCTCTTGATATTTTGGTTAAAGAGACATGCAGCGCGATGCAGACGGAATGTTGCACCGTGTATTTGGCAAATAATGATATGCAGCGTCTTGAGTTGATGGCAACTCAAGGCCTGATCTTCAAAGGCAATAGTATTCACATTGGTTTTGACGAAGGTTTGGTTGGCCTTGTTAAAAGAAGTGCTGAACCGATCAACCTTGCACAAGCGTCTGCTCACCCTGCTTATAAGTTTTTTCCCGAGCTTGGAGAAAAGGTTTATCACTCTTTTCTCGGCACTCCGATTATCTATCGCAAGCAAGTGCTTGGCGTATTGGTCATTCAACAGAAGTCCCCCCGTTTATTCAGTGAGATGGAAGAATCCTTCCTTGTTACACTCTCAGCACAACTTGCGGTTATTGTGGCGCATGCCCAAACTCAAGGCCATTGGCTGTTAGAGCAACAGAAGCTACCTGCCACCAAAGGTATTGCAGCTTCATCGGGTGTGGCGATTGGTGACTTATGGTGGGACAACACTCAGCCTGAACTCACCGATGTTTACCCTGCTTCGACGCTCAATGTTGAAAGGGAGCATGAGCTGTTGGCAGTCGCTGTCGAAAATGCTCTCAATGATTTTAAGCGAATGCGAAAGCGTTTAGACAGTGAAATCAATAAAGACGCGTTGGCGATCTTTGATCTGTTTACTCACTTACTCAACGATCCCATGTTACGTAAGGATCTCAAGAGCCAAATTCAGAAAGGCGACAAAGCCGATTGGGCATTGAGACAGGTTGTTGAGAGTTACTCTAACCGTTTTGCTCGTATGTCAGATGTGTACCTTCGGGAGAGAGCGCAAGACGTCCGAGAGCTTGGTCAAAGACTGCTCTATTTCCTCCACAATTCTGAACATGAACTTCGCACGTTAGATAAACCGATTATTTTGGTGGTTCGTGAGTTAACGGCCTCTGTATTAGCGTCTATTCCTAAAGAAAAACTATTAGCGGTTATTTCCTTGGAAGGGGCGGCGAACTCGCACGCAGCGATTTTATCTCGAGCTTTGGGTATCCCTTCTGTTATGGGGGTTAACCTTAATCTTTCGCAAGCTAATGGTAAGCAAGCGATTGTTGACGGGTATAGCGGCGAGATCTTTATTGAGCCGACTAAAAACCTGCTCAAAGAGTATCGGGGGCTGATTCTAGAAGAGAGTGAGCTCTCCTCTATGGTCAATCGAGAACTGTACTTACCGGCAAAAACGAAAGACGACAAGCAAGTCGAGATTCTGCTTAATGCGGGTTTGAGTGCAGACACTAACATCGCTATCAACCAAGGGGTTGATGGGGTTGGTCTGTATCGAACCGAAATTTCTTTCTTGTTACAACAAAGGTTTCCGTCAGAGGACGAACAATTCAAGCAGTATCGTTCTGTGCTGGCAAGCTACCCAGAGAAGCAAGTGGTGATGCGAACCTTGGATATTGGTGGAGATAAGGCGTTACCTTACTTCCCAATAGAAGAAGACAATCCATTCCTTGGTTGGCGTGGTATTCGTTTTACGCTCGATCATCCTGACATCTTTATTATTCAGTTACGTGCCATGTTACGTGCGAGTTGTGATAGCCAGAACTTGAGTATCTTGTTGCCGATGATCTCTAGCACTCAAGAACTGGATGATACTGTTCAACTCATCGAGCAAGCCTACGATGAAGTGCATGAACTCGACAGTCGAGTTCGCATGCCGCGTATCGGTATCATGATTGAAGTGCCATCCATGCTTTACCTTCTTCCGCTTATTGCGGATAAAGTTGATTTCGTTTCGGTGGGCACCAATGACTTAACTCAATATTTATTGGCGGTTGACCGGAACAATTCCCGTGTCTCTGATGTCTATGAATCCATGCACCCTGCAGTGATCATGGCATTGAAACATATCCATGATACTTGTAAGCAATATCAATTGCCGGTGTGTATATGTGGAGAGCTCGCGGGTGATCCGATGGGCGCGCTACTATTGATTGGATTGGGGTATGAGACGTTAAGTATGAATACCTCGAATGTCGCAAGAACTAAATATTTGATTCGTCAATCGAACTTGGCTGAATTACAGGATTTGGCAAATAGAGCGCTTTCAAAACCATATGGTAGTGACATCTATAGTATGATGCTGAACTATTTCGAAGAGCGTGAATTTACAGGCTTCATTCGAGCAGGTAAAAAATAGGATTTAACGTGTCATATGAACTGATAGGCTTGTTAGCAGGCCTTGGTGCTATTGTTGGTGTTTTAGCGGGTTTGCTAGGCATTGGCGGTGGTTTGCTGGTCGTTCCTGCCTTGCTGTTTTTGCTTCCTAAAGCGGGTATTCCTCAAGAGTTTGCGATGCAAATGGCATTGGCAACCTCGTTATCAACCATTATTGTTACCTCGGGATCGTCTGCGATTAACCATTTAAAATTGGGTAATGTGGAGCTTTTTGTCGTTAAGTGGTTGATGCCTGGCGTGGTGATTGGTGGTTTCTTAGGTTCTTTCGTGGCCGACGTTATTCCTGCTCAATATCTGCCAAAAATCTTTGGTGTGATTGTCTTGGTATTGGCGTTGCAGATGTTGTTGTCGATCCGCTCTAAGAGTCAAAAGTCGATGCCGGGTTCAGCTAAGACCATGTTATGTGGTGGCGGTATTGGTTTGGTTTCAAGCTTGGCTGGTATTGGCGGTGGGTCTTTGTCGGTGCCTTTCCTTAACCATCACGGTGTGGAAATGCGTAAAGCTGTAGGCTCATCCTCTGTATGTGGTTGTGTTATCGCGATTTCGGGAATGCTAGGCTTTATTTGGCATGGATCTTCTGTCGATGATCTTCCTGCGTATAGCTTGGGTTATGTTTATCTACCGGCTTTGATAGCGATATCTTGTACCTCAGTACTGACCACACGAGTTGGCGCTAAGCTGGCCACTCAATTGCCAACCCCCGTGCTGAAGAAATTCTTTGCGGTATTTTTAATGTTTATAGCAGCCACTATGCTGCTGTAGTGTCTTTTCTGTTAGCTGTTGAGTTAACCGTTATTCAATTTTAGATAGAGAGCCAAGTATGTCTCAGGGTTTTATCGAATTCCCAAATATCGATCCTGTTCTTATTGAACTAGGACCAATCTCAGTTCGTTGGTACGGCCTAATGTACCTTGTCGGTTTTATGTTTGCTCTTTGGTTAGCAAATCGCCGAGCTGATCAACCCGGTAGTGGTTGGACTCGAGAGCAAGTATCAGACCTACTGTTTGCTGGCTTTCTAGGTGTGGTGCTTGGTGGTCGTATTGGCTACGTACTTTTCTACAACTTTGGCCTTTTCATTGATGATCCACTCTACCTATTTAAAGTATGGACTGGCGGTATGTCTTTCCACGGTGGTTTGCTTGGTGTGATCACCGCGATGCTTTGGTATGCCAAAAAGAACGGTCGAACCTTTTTTGGTGTCGCAGACATGATTGCACCATTGGTTCCATTTGGTTTAGGTATGGGACGTATGGGCAACTTCATGAATAGTGAGCTATGGGGTCGTGTGACTGATGTGCCATGGGCGATTGTATTCCCTAACGGTGGTCCGCTTCCTCGTCACCCATCTCAGCTTTATGAAATGGCGCTTGAAGGTATTGTACTGTTCTTCATCTTGAACTGGTTCATCAAAAAGCCGCGTCCTCTTGGTTCTGTATCAGGGTTATTCCTAGCAGGATATGGTACATTCCGCTTCCTAGTTGAATACGTACGTGAACCTGATGCTCAGCTAGGTTTGTTCGGTGGATTTATCTCTATGGGACAAATTTTGTCACTGCCAATGGTTATCATCGGTGTGTTGATGATGGTTTGGGCATACAAGCGTGGTCACTACAAAGATGAATTACCACAACAAACGAAGTAAGGAATTGGTGTGAAACAGTATTTAGATCTCTGTCAGCGTATCGTTAATGACGGTACTTGGATTGAAAATGAACGCACAGGCAAGCGCTGCCTAACCGTAATCAATGCTGACCTTGAATATGATGTTGGTAATAACCAATTCCCACTGGTAACAACACGTAAAAGTTTTTGGAAAGCCGCAGTTGCCGAGCTGCTTGGCTATATACGTGGTTACGACAATGCTGAAGATTTTCGTAAGCTAGGGACTAAAACTTGGGATGCGAATTCTAACCTGAATGAAGCATGGCTAAATAACCCTTACCGCAAGGGTGAAGACGACATGGGCCGTGTTTATGGCGTTCAAGGACGTGCATGGGCAAAACCTGACGGCGGTCATATCGACCAACTGAAGAAGATTGTTGATGATCTAACAAACGGTATTGATGACCGCGGCGAGATCTTAAACTTCTATAACCCAGGTGAGTTCCACATGGGTTGTTTGCGTCCGTGTATGTACAGCCATCACTTCTCTCTACTTGGTGACACTTTGTACCTAAACAGTACTCAGCGCTCTTGTGATGTTCCATTAGGTCTGAACTTCAACATGGTTCAAGTGTATGTGTTCCTAGCAATCATGGCGCAAATCACGGGTAAGAAAGCGGGTGTGGCTTACCACAAGCTGGTTAATGCTCATATCTACGAAGATCAACTCGCACCTATGCGTGATATCCAGTTGAAGCGTGAGCCTTTAGCGGGGCCAACATTCCATATCAATCCTGAGATTAAGTCTCTAGAAGATTTGGAAACGTGGGTGACGATGGATGACTTCTGGGTTGAAGGCTACGAATGCCACGAAGCGATTAAGTACCCATTCTCGGTTTAATCTAATCTGCTTTGTTTGACTGACTGATTGATCGAAAGGCTGCCTCTGCGCAGCCTTTTTTATTTCTGATGCTTGGCTTGCTTACTATTCGTAAAACCAATAATCTTGAGTGGTCTTTTCTAATCACAGAACTACTATGACTCGCTCGCATTGCTTTGTATTGCAACACGACTTTCCTATTTCTTTCTACCCTGATAAAAACCAGTTGGTGATTGATAGTGAAGAGATTCATTTAGAGCCACTACAAGCAAGACTGCTCAGCTATTTCATCGACAAGCGCGGGCAAGTGGTTAGTACGCAGCAGATAGCTGCTGATGTCTGGCAACGAACTCAAGTGTCTGACAACTTGGTCAGACAGGTCATCAGCTTACTGCGCAGTCAGCTTCAGGATAAGTCACGCCCGTATCGCATCATTCAGACCATTCCTAAGCAAGGTTACCTGTTCGATGTTGAGGTGACTCAGCCGAGTGTCGAACCAACTTCCGTTGATGACGCCTCTCTACCTGAATCTGAGCCTAAACCTTTTGTTGCTAATTCGAAAAAGAAAACCATCGCCCTGATTACAACCGCAGTATTCTCTGTTGGCTTAATAGCAACTTGGGCGTGGCAAATTGATGTCTCAACCAATGACACAGCTGTTATTTCTGCGCCTCAAAGTGATGTGATTCCCGTTTATATCCATGACATAACACTCGATTCTGCGAACGACTATGAGATGTCGGAAAGCGTCTACAACTACCTATTCTACGGGCTGAACTCAGCGAGAAATTTATCGGGTTACCACTTCTCTCAGCTCTCGAAACAGGGCAAGCAATCACTTGCCAATAATGGTGTCGAACTCAAAGGTTGGCTCAAGCAAAAGGGCAGTAATTATATACTGAGCGTGCTGATACAAAACAACCGCCAGCCCAATCAAAGTCAGAAAGTGGAAAAGCGCTTTAGCCAAGATAATTTCTTTGATGCCATTGGAGATGTCATTCTCGAGATCAAAGCCATTATTGCGCCAATGAATGCAGAGTATGGAGTGGTAAGCCATCGAGTGACTTCGATTAATAACTACGACGATTGGAAGGTTATCTCTGAGGGGATTTCTCTTTTTTACCAAGGTAAAGGTGGTCAGCCATTTTCGGATATCGCTACTCAATTGGAAACGATTCAACAGCAAGGGCGAGATAATTATCTGGTTAATGCTTTACTGTCGTATTCGGAATCTCTGGCTTACTTACAAGGCCATGAACAGGAAGATCGTGAACAAGCGTTACTATTGGCAAAGCAAGCTTTCGAGATGAACCCACGTTGTGATATCGCTAACCTTACGTTGGGTCTTGCATTGTTAATCAACCAACATGCTAATCAAGCTTTCCCTTATCTCTCTTACGCTGCTGAAAGTACACCGAGCCCTATTAGCTTTTATCTGCTCAGCGTGGCTGACAAGCTGTCGGACAACCCAAAAGGTTCGCAATACAACTATCAACGCTATACCGAAGTGAAAAAAGAGCATAACGGTCAACTTTTTGATCTTATTGAATCTTTATAAAAAACAAACCTTTCCTAAACTACGCAATACGCTTTCAAGCGAAGGTGTTTCGTGAGAGCTGATGACAACGGTATTTCCGCAAGGTGTCCTTGCGCCAACAGGCTTCTCAACATGTTTGATTATTGTTTGGACTTAGGCTCGATTGCCTTGCATCAAGCGTAAAAACATCGACTTCCACATACTGGTCACCAAATCATTTATTATTTGGGGTATACACATGTTGAAGAAGTTTGCTTTTCAGATCATTCCAATTCAGATCTTCTTATTCGTCTTTTGGTTCAAAAATGGCTTTATCGATAAAGTGATGGGCGTGCTACTTGGCTTCATTACACCCGATACCGCTTATTCGGGTGACACTTGGGCTGGCTGGAAAGGCTATATTGTCGGCACTTGGGATAAGAGCCAAGTCGGTCATGTTTTACTGAGCCCTACGTTCGATTTTATGTTTCCTATTCTGATTGCTTTGCAATGTTTACCATTTTTATTGGTACTTCGCTCGGTGATAGCTGGTGAATTCATGGCCGGTAAAGAGCGACCGTGGTTACTCTATGCGGCATTCGCTTCTCTGTTTGTGACTGCTTGTATGGCTTTCACTCAAACCATCACAGGCGCAAGCGACGGGCAGTATCTATGGCAATTTATCGGCTTCGGCATGGTTGCCATTATGTACCTGCGTAATGAGCAAGGTCAGTAAGCGTTTTTTAGATGCGAGATAAGGGGAGTTAGATACAAGTAGAAGAGATTCGGGATACTAAGATCAAAAACCCCCGTCATTCCCTATCACGCTCGTTCCTCGCTGTAGGGAATGACGGGGATATATAGATGCGAGTAAAACGGGCTTTTCGTTACTCGTTCACTCGCATCCTGTATCTGCTTTCAACTTGTCACTCGCTACTCCAATCTTCTTTTTGTTTCCCACATCTGCCTTTCAGAAAAGAAAAAGCCCGCAACCTAGAAGGTTGCGGGCTTTGCTATAAGCGATGTTTGTTTTGCTATTAAGCAGTCAGTGCTAACACGCTACCTGGCAGTACAAGGAATACCGCAACAAGATAACCAGCTACTACAGCTTTATTTTTCACTGCCATGTCTGAAATGATGTCAGCTGCTTTCACTGGCAGTTCACGTAGGAACGGAATACCAAAGATGAATACCGTTGCCATGATGTTGAACACCAAGTGTACTAGAGCAATCTGTAGTGCGAATACTGCGAACTCACCAGATACTGCTGTAGCTGCAAGTAGAGCCGTAATACATGTACCGATGTTTGCACCCAAAGTGAATGGGTAAACGTCACGTACTTTAAGAACACCTGAACCTACTAGTGGAACCATCAAGCTTGTTGTTGTAGAAGAAGACTGAACAAGGATAGTCACGATAGAGCCAGAAGCGATACCGTGGATAGGACCACGACCGATTGCGTTCTTTAGAATCTCACGAGCACGGCCAACCATTAGGCTCTTCATTAGCTTACCCATTACCGTGATAGCTACGAAGATAGTCGCGATACCTAGAACGATAAGCATAACCCCACCAACAGTGTCGCCAAACGTTGATAGTGGTTCTTTAATCGCACTTACTACAGGCTTAGTGATTGGCTTGATGAAGTTAAGACCACCCATGCTCATATCACCTGTTGCTAGCATCGGTGATACTAACCAGTGAGAAATTTTCTCTAGAATACCAAACGCCATCTCTAGTGGTAGGAAGATAGCAACGGCTAATAGGTTAAAGAAGTCGTGAATCGTCGCACTTGCGAATGCACGTTTGAACTCATCTTTACAACGAACATGACCAAGGCTAACTAGCGTATTGGTTACCGTAGTACCAATGTTCGCACCCATGATCATAGGGATTGCTAGCTCAACAGGTAAGCCACCTGCCACAAGGCCAACGATAATTGAAGTAACTGTACTTGATGATTGAATAAGTGCTGTTGCTACTAAACCAATCATTAAGCCTGCAACTGGGTGTGAAGCAAATTCGAAAAGAACTTTTGCTTGCTCGCCTGTTGCCCATTTGAAGCCTGTACCAACCATTGAAACTGAAAGTAATAGTAGGTAAAGCATGAATGCCAAGTTAGCCCAGCGTAGCCAACGAGTTGTGCTCGAGATAGGCGCTGCTGCAGTAGTAGCTTGGTTCATAATGTTTTCTCCATTGGACCGTTTTAGTCTGTGTTTGGTCTGTTTGTTTAATCTGAGCGTGATGTTAGAGAACAAATATTTCAGTAATATTACATTTTGGTTTAGGTGAGACTTTTTTGTGATGATTTGCTCTTTAAATATTTGGTCTTGAAATGGTGGTGGTTTAACTTGTTGTTTTTAAAGTTTTTTGTTCGTGTTTTTGATAGGTGATATAGATCTTAAAAGTTAGAGAAAAATTGAAAATAATCGTTGAAATATTACATTATGAAATTAGACACTTCGTAAAAATAAGTAGTAATTGATAGTTAGGTGTGGTTTTTCCGAGTTTGTTGAGTGGGGAGGGCATATTTGATATAACAGGTTATCTTCTCTTTTTTTACGGCACATTTATGTCGCATCTCAACTATAACCACCTTTATTACTTCTGGATGGTTTGCAAGCAAGGCTCTGTTACTAAAGCTGCAGAAGCCCTATTCCTAACACCACAAACGGTAACTGGTCAGATAAAAGCCTTAGAAGAGCGTATGGACGGCAAGCTAACTAAGCGTAATGGTCGCAGTGTTGAGCCGACAGAGCTTGGGCAGTTGGTCTTTAAATATGCCGATCGTATGTTTGGCCTGAGTTACGAGATGCTGGATATCGTGAATTATAGCCAGCACTCCAATATTCTGTTTGATGTTGGCGTCGCGGATGCACTGTCCAAAAGATTAGTCAGCAAGATATTGATGTCGACAATCCCACCCGATAACAGCATTCATTTACGCTGCTTTGAATCGACTCATGAAATGCTACTTGAACAACTTTCTCAGCATAAGCTCGATATGATTTTGTCTGACTGCCCGGTGGATTCTAGCCAAAGCCCAGGCCTGTTTAGTAAAAAGTTGGGTGAGAGTGGTATGAGCTTTTTCAGTTCAGGTAATGTGGAAGGTGTTAACTTTCCTGCTGTATTAGAACAAAAGAAACTGTTAATCCCAGGAAGTCGAACTTCGATGGGGCGTAAAGTACTGCAATGGTTTGATAGACAAGGACTTAAGCCTGATATTTTGGGTGAGTTTGATGACGCGGCATTGATGAAGGCTTTCGCTCGTTACCACCACGACGCTATTTTCTTAGCGCCTACGCTATATATGTCAGAGGTTGAGGAAGATACGTCATTGCAATTGTTGGGGGGAATCGAGGAGTTAAAAGAGGAGTACTACGTCATATTTGCTGAGAGGATGATCCAACATCCAGCAGTAAAAAATGTATGTGACGCAGATTTTAGCAAATTGTTCGAGTGAGCTTGTTTGTTAATGAATTGATATCGATTATCATGACTTCATAATCTGCCGGAAATACTGATAACCCGGACTTGGCGTAAAGGTTGTATGGAGCCAAACTATGAACTTAAAAGAGATGGAGAAGAATTCAGCACAAGCTGTGATTCTACTCAAAGCCATGGCCAATGAGCGTCGCTTACAGATTCTGTGCCTATTGCATGGTACTGAGCTGTCGGTTGGGGAGTTGTGTGGCAAGTTGGAATTGAGTCAATCTGCTTTATCTCAACATCTTGCTTGGTTGAGAAGAGATGGTTTGGTCGAAACTCGCAAAGAAGCTCAAACAGTGTATTACACATTGAGCAGTGAAGAAGTAAAAGCGATGATTAACCTGCTGCATGGTATGTACTGCAAGTAGTTTATTGCTGGTGGGGGAAGTGATTTCTTACCAGGGGTAGGGTCGACACAAGGAAGTGTCAGTATTTCATGTCGAACGTTAGTGCCTATCAGTAAACCGCATATCTTTAAGTAAACCAAGTAACGCTCAGCAAGAAAAATCTCTGTGTTACTCAAAATTTAGATATAAAAAAACCGGCCGAGGCCGGTTTTTTTCGTTTTGCGTTGTAATCAAATTTCTATTAAAGAGCTTTGATTGCAGCAGCGAAACGAGACTTATGACGTGCAGCTTTATTCTTATGAATAAGGCCTTTAGTCGCCATGCGGTCTAGAAGAGGTGTAACTTCTACAAGAGCAGCAGTTGCAGCTTCTTTATTGCCAGCTTCAATAGCTGCAATAGTTTTTTTCATGTAAGTGCGCATCATAGAACGACGGCTAGCATTGTGCTGGCGACGTTTCTCAGCTTGGATAGCGCGCTTCTTAGCAGATTTACTGTTTGCCAAGGTCTAACTCCCAAAAACTTAGTTCGGTGACAATTTAAGGGCGAGGACTATCCCTCATAGGCGCTTAATTGTCAAATGATTTGTGCAAAAACCAATCGTAGCCAAACAAACTTTGGTATGGAAAGGTCATCGCGGTTAAGATGGCGGGGATTCTAACAGCATTTTTAGACCAATGCTAATAAATATGCTTCTTAGGACAGGATAGTATTTATCCTCGCTTGAAAGTAATCAACCAGTGTCAGAGGTTTGTGTGAGTAAACGACTATTAAAGTCAGGCCTGATTGTCAGTGCAATGACTTTTGTTTCCCGCGTATTGGGGCTAGTACGTGATGTAGTAGTAGCAAATTTGATGGGAGCAGGAGCGAGTGCCGACGTATTTTTCTTCGCTAATAAAATCCCAAATTTCTTACGTCGACTTTTCGCAGAAGGTGCCTTTTCTCAAGCGTTTGTTCCTGTATTAACGGAATATCACGCTGCAGGTGATAAAGATAAGACTCGAGATTTAATTGCCAAAGTGTCGGGCACGCTCGGGGTACTAGTTTCTATCGTTACCGTTATCGGGGTGTTGGGCTCGGGTGTCATCACTGCGATGTTTGGCGCAGGTTGGTTTATCGATTGGTTAAATGATGGCCCAGCAGCACCAAAATTTGAGCTGGCGAGCTTTATGCTCAAGATTACCTTTCCTTATTTATGGTTTATCACCTTTGTTGCTTTATCTGGTGCAATCCTCAATACCATGGGCAAATTTGCGGTTTCGTCATTTACCCCTGTGTTCCTGAACGTAATGATCATAGGTTCAGCATGGTTTATCTCTCCTAATTTAGAACAACCCGAAATTGGCTTGGCCATAGGTGTGTTTCTTGGTGGTTTAGTCCAGTTCCTTTTCCAAATGCCTTTCTTGATTAAAGCGGGTGTGTTGGTTAAGCCGAAGTGGGGGTGGAGAGATCCCGGTGTAGTTAAGATTCGCACGCTAATGATCCCTGCCTTGTTTGGTGTATCAGTGAGCCAAATCAATTTGTTGTTCGATACCTTCATTGCCAGCTTTCTAGCAACCGGCTCTATCAGTTGGCTATATTATTCGGATCGATTATTGGAATTCCCACTCGGTTTGTTTGGTATTGCTATTGCGACGGTTATTCTTCCTGCTTTATCTCGTAAACACGTAGACGCTCAAGGGGAAGGGTTTGCTCATACAATGGACTGGGGCGTGCGCATGGTTTTATTGCTAGGCATTCCTGCGATGTTAGGTCTTATTGTTTTAGCGAAGCCGATGCTGATGGTGCTCTTCATGCGTGGCGAGTTTTCACCACACGATGTACAGCAGGCTTCCATGTCTTTGGTGGCATACGCTTCAGGCTTGCTTAACTTCATGTTGATTAAAGTGTTGGCTCCGGGCTATTACTCACGTCAAGATACTAAAACTCCTGTGAAGTACGGCATCATTGCGATGGTCACTAACATGGTGTTTAACGCGATCTTCGCTTATTTCTATGGTTATGTTGGTTTGGCAATCGCAACGGCGTTATCTGCGTTCGTGAACATGACTCTACTTTATCGTGGTCTGCATATAGCGGGTGTTTATCGTTTAACCAAGACTACATTGTTGTTTAGCCTTAAATTATTAGTATCTGGAACTGTGATGGTTGGCGTGATTTTATGGCAACTAGACAATATGCAGCTGTGGCTTGATTGGAGCTTCAACCAAAGAGCGTTGACGCTAACAGGGTTGATCGCACTTGGTGGCTTTGCTTATATTGTGTCGGTACTGGTTTTAGGTATCCGAGTAAAACATTTAAAAGCAGCGACAGATTAATACTGATTAGTATATAATCCGTCGGTTTCACACAATAAATGATGCAAATAACAGGTTTTAGCTGATCACAATGGAACTGATCCGAGGTATACACAATATTAAAGCACAGCATCATGGCTGTGTATTAACCATAGGTAACTTCGATGGTGTTCATTTAGGGCATCAAGAGGTTCTGAGTCAGGTTTCTAAACAAGCTACAGCACTGGGACTCCCTTCTGTTGTCATGACGTTTGAACCGCAACCTATGGAGTTGTTTGCTAAAGGTCGAGCGCCAGCGCGTTTAACTCGCTTACGAGATAAGTACGTGCAATTGAGCAAGCTAGAGATTAGTCGTTTATTGTGTGTGAATTTCAATCAGTATTTTGCAAGCTTGTCTGCGGAAGCATTCATTAAGGATCTTTTGGTTGATAAGCTTGGTGTGAAATTCTTGGTGGTTGGTGACGATTTTTGCTTTGGCAAAGGTCGAACAGGTAATTTCGCGATGCTTAAAGAAGCGGGCGAAAAATATGGTTTTGAGGTGGTAAGCACCCAAAGCTATTGCTTAAATCAATTACGGGTAAGCAGCACTGAGATACGGAATGCACTAGCGGTCGATGATTTGGCTGCAAGTGCTACCATGTTAGGCCGTGACTACAGTATTAGTGGTCGTGTGTCTCATGGTCGAAAACTAGGGAGAACTATCGGTTTCCCTACCGCTAACATTCCATTAAAGCGTTGTGTTTCTCCTGTATCGGGAGTGTATGTTGTTGAAGCATTGGATATCGATGGTGTTCCTGTCGGTGGCGTTGCTAATATTGGACAACGACCAACGGTTAATGGTGTAAGGCAGCAATTAGAAGTGCACTTTTTTGACTTTAAAGCCAATTTATATGGTAAACAGTTAGAAGTACGACTTTTGCACAAACTGCGCGACGAGATAAAATTTGAATCGTTCGACGCACTAAAGAATCAAATAGAATTGGATGCTGAAGCCGCAAGGGTGTGGCTGCTTCAGCTAAAGAATTAGTCGGATGATTCCACCGATTAACATAATGTCTAACTTCGCCCAATATAACGGAATTAAGAATCGATGAGTGATTATAAAGATACCCTGAACTTACCAGAAACAGGGTTCCCAATGCGCGGCAATCTGGCAAATCGTGAACCAGAAATGCTGAAGCGTTGGTACAAAGAAGATCTTTACGGCGAAATCCGTAAGGCAAAGAAAGGTAAAAAATCTTTCGTGCTGCATGATGGCCCTCCATACGCGAACGGCGACATTCACATTGGCCACGCGCTGAATAAGATTCTTAAAGACATTATTATCAAATCTAAGACCCTTTCTGGTTTTGATGCACCGTACATCCCAGGTTGGGACTGTCACGGTCTTCCAATCGAGTTAATGGTTGAGAAGAAGAAAGGTAAGCCTGGTCAGAAGATTTCGGCTGCTGAATTCCGCGAAGAGTGTCGTAAGTACGCTGCGGGCCAAGTTGAAGGTCAGAAAGAGAGCTTCAAACGTCTTGGTATCATGGGCGAGTGGGATAAACCTTACCGCACTATGGATTTCGGCACTGAAGCGAACATCATTCGTTCTCTAGGCAAAATCGCAGACAAAGGTCACCTTCTTAAAGGTTTCAAACCCGTTCACTGGTGTACTGACTGTGGTTCTGCTTTGGCTGAAGCTGAAGTTGAATATAAAGATAAAGTTTCTCCATCTATCGATGTGAAATTTACAGCAGCTGACGAAGCGGCGCTTCTAGAGAAATTTACTCTAGCGGAAGGTCACGCGGGTCAGGGCGAAATCTCTATCGTTATCTGGACGACAACACCGTGGACTCTGCCTGCTAACCGCGCAGTATGTTTACGTGATGATCTTGAATACGTACTTATCCAAGTTGAAGCGAATGGCGAACAGCCAGCTCAACGTATCGTTGTTGCTTCTGAACTAGCAAAAGACGTAATGGATCGTACAGGTATCGAGTACTTCCATAACCTTGGTTTTGCGACTGGTGCTGATCTTGAGCTTTCTCAGTTCAACCACCCGTTCTACGATTTTACTGTTCCTGCTGTTCTTGGCGACCACGTTACAACGGATTCAGGTACTGGTGTGGTTCACACTGCGCCTGGTCATGGTCAAGAGGATTTCGTGGTTGGTAAGAAGTACGACCTAGAAATCGCTAACCCAGTAGGCTCAAACGGCGTTTACCTGCCAGATACTGAGCTATTTGCTGGTCAGCATGTATTCAAAGCGAACGATTCTGTTTTAGAAGTTTTAAAAGAGAAAGGTGCACTACTGCATCACCACGCTTACGAGCACAGCTACCCACACTGTTGGAGACATAAAACTCCAATCATCTTCCGTGCAACACCGCAGTGGTTCATCTCTATGGATCAAGCTGGCCTACGTGCAAAAGCACTAGAGTCAACGAAGAGTGTTGAATGGATGCCAGAATGGGGTCAAAGCCGTATCGAAGGTATGATCGAAGGTCGCCCTGAGTGGTGTATCTCTCGTCAACGTACTTGGGGTGTGCCAATTGCTCTGTTCGTTCATAAAGAAACATCAGAACTTCATCCAGATAGCCCAGCTCTTATTGAAAAAGTAGCGAAGCTTGTGGAAGAAAAAGGCATTCAAGCTTGGTGGGATGTAGATGCTGCTGAACTGATGGGTGCTGAAGACGCTGATAAGTACGAGAAAGTACTTGATACGCTAGACGTATGGTTCGACTCAGGTGTAACGCACTTCTCTGTTGTGGATTCTCGTGAAGAGTACAATTTCCCGAATGAAGAAAGAACGCACAGTGCTGATCTTTACCTTGAAGGTTCTGACCAACACCGTGGCTGGTTCCAGTCTTCTTTGATTTCATCTATCGCGATGAAAGACGAAGCACCATACAAGCAAGTGCTAACGCACGGTTTCGTGGTTGATGGTAACGGGCGTAAGATGTCTAAATCTATCGGTAACGTTGTTGCTCCTAAAGATGTAACGAACAAGTTAGGCGCAGATATTCTACGTCTATGGGTTGCTTCTACGGATTACACTAACGAAGTTGCGGTTTCTGACGAGATTCTTAAGCGTTCTGCTGATGCATACCGTCGTATTCGTAACACGGCTCGTTTCTTCCTAGCGAACTTGAACGGTTTCAACCCTGAAACTGACCTAGTGCCTGCTGAAGAAATGGTAGCACTTGATCGCTGGGCTGTTGGCCGTGCTCAAGCTGCACAAGAAGAGATTGTTAAAGCATACGGTGAGTACAACACTCATGGTGTAACTCAACGTCTAATGCAGTTCTGTTCTATCGAAATGGGTTCTTTCTACCTAGACGTAATTAAAGACCGTCAGTACACAGCGAAGCAGGGCAGCCATGCTCAACGTAGCTGCCAAACGGCGCTTTACTACATCGTAGAAGCTCTAGTTCGTTGGATGGCGCCTATCATGTCGTTCACTGCAGATGAAATCTGGAACGAGATGCCAGGCGAACGCGACACGTTTGTATTCACAGGCGAGTGGTTCGAAGGCCTATTTGGTCTTGCTGACGACGAAGAGCTAAGCAACGAATTCTGGACTGAAATCCAGTCAGTTCGTGGTGCAGTGAACAAGCTTCTTGAAGATGCTCGTAAAGAGAAAACAATCGGTGGTGCTCTGCAGGCTGAAGTTACTCTATACGCTGACGATGCACTAGCGGCTAAAATCAACAAGCTAGAAGATGAGCTACGTTTCGTACTTATCACTTCTGCTGCGGTTGTTAAGCCACTTAGCGATAAGTCTGATACAGCTCAAGCGACAGACGTTGAAGGTCTATACGTTGAAGTTGCAGCAACTGAAGCTGAGAAGTGTGACCGTTGCTGGCACCACACTCCAGATGTAGGCACAATTGAAGGTCACGAGAAAATTTGTGGTCGTTGTGTGTCGAACATCGACGGTGAAGGCGAAGTGCGTAAGTTCGCATAACGACTCAGAGAAAGACTGAACTTTTTGTAAAAATCATAGCCCCAGTACCAACTGGGGTTATTTTTAATTATAGGAAATGTGTTTAGCCAAGTTTGGTAATCAAGGTCACTTAAATTGAGTAACAGTGAATACCAACTTCGTAAATACTAGGAATAGAAATGAGTGAAGTTTCGTTAAAACAATCTGGTGTGCGTTGGTTATGGTTGGCCCTACTGGTCTTCCTTGCTGATATCGGTATCAAACTCTTTGTTATGGACAACATGGGTTATGGCTGGGCAAACCGTATTGAGGTGTTGCCATTCTTTAACTTTTTATACGTGCATAACTACGGTGCAGCATTTAGCTTCTTGAGTGATCAAAGTGGTTGGCAGCGCTGGTTATTTACTGGTATCGCATTTACAGTAACGGGGATGCTGACGTACTGGATGAGCAAGCTACCAGCAACAGATAAGTGGAACAACATTGCTTATGCGATCATCATTGGTGGCGCTGTTGGTAACGTGTTCGACCGTGTTGTACATGGCTTTGTCGTCGATTACTTAGACTTCTATTGGGGTACTTACCACTGGCCTGCATTTAACCTAGCGGATATGGGAATCTGTATCGGCGCCGCGATGATCATCTTAGATGGTTTCCGTAAGAAAAATGAAAGCCAATAGACTACTCAGACATTAATGAGTATCAAGCAAATCGCTTTGTAATAGATTGTCCTAAAGTCAGCCTATGACTCACAGAATAGAATAGCCCTAAGCGCTGTCGGTTGATTCCGACGGCGCTTTTTTTTATGCTGCAATTAATATGAGAGCAAAGCAAAATGCATTCTCAAATAATAAAGAAATCTAAGGAAAGTAACGTGGCAGAAATTAAAAATGATTCAGCAGTAACTCTACATTTTACGATTAAAATGAAGGATGGTTCAGTTGCCGATAGCACCGAAAATATGGGTAAGCCTGCAAAGTTCGTGATGGGTGATGGCAGCCTAAGTGAGAACTTTGAACTGTGCCTGATCGGCCTTGAAACGGGGACTGAAAAGTCTATCGAATTGAAGGCGGAAGACGCGTTTGGTATGCCAAATCCAGATCATATTCATCATATGGATCGTGCTAAGTTTGTTGGCGATTCTGAAGTCGAGGTTGGCACTATTATGGCTTTCTCTGGTCCTGATGGTATGGAAATTCCAGGTATTATCACTGAGATCGCGGGTGATTCAGTGACGGTTGATTTTAATCATCCATTAGCAGGCCAAGACGTTACGTTTGACGTTAACATCTTAGCTGTGGACTAACTGTCTTAACGGTGGAGTAGCTATCTTAGCGGTTAATCACTATCTTAACAGTAGAATAATATCGCCTTACAGGTGTGATGCAACCCAGAGCTTCACTGTCTAGGCGCTTCACTGTAGAATGCGAACCTCGCTGACAGCGAACTCTATAGAAACAACCTTAGTACCGCGGTAAATGATGAGCAATGAAATGAAAATAATGTTAGCTAACCCTCGTGGCTTTTGTGCCGGTGTCGATCGTGCGATCAGCATCGTAGAGCGCGCACTAGAAATGTATCAGCCACCGATCTATGTTCGCCATGAAGTGGTGCACAACCGCTTTGTTGTTGAGGGGCTCAAGCAGCGTGGTGCTATTTTTGTCGAAGAGTTAAGTGAAGTACCTGACGATAACATCGTGATCTTCTCGGCTCACGGTGTCTCTCAAGCGGTTCGTAAAGAAGCGAAAGAGCGCGAACTTACCGTTTTTGATGCGACTTGCCCGTTGGTGACTAAAGTTCATATGGAGGTTGCTCGAGCGAGCCGCAAACATATGGAAGTGGTATTGATTGGTCACGCTGGTCATCCTGAGGTTGAAGGCACTATGGGTCAGTACGCTAGCCAAACTGGCGGTATGTACTTGGTTGAAAGACCAGAAGATGTACAGAACTTAGTCGTGAACGACCCGAGTAACTTACATTACGTCAGCCAAACAACGCTGTCAGTTGATGAGACGGCGGATGTGATTGAAGAGTTACGTCGCGTGTTCCCTGAGATCCAAGGGCCACGTAAAGACGATATCTGCTACGCAACACAAAACCGTCAAGACGCAATTCGCGAGATGGCCGGTGATGTTGATGTCGTGATTGTTGTCGGTTCTAAGAACTCATCGAACTCTACCCGTTTAAAAGAGCTAGCTGAGAAGTTAGGCACGCCAGGTTATCTAACCGATTGTCCTGAAGACATTCAAACAGAATGGGTTGAAGGGAAAAAGAAAATTGGTGTGACAGCGGGTGCTTCAGCACCTGAAGAGCTAGTAAACCAAATCTTAGATCGTATTCGTGAGCTAGGTGCAACCGAAGTTGAAGAGATTCAAGGTCGTGAAGAGAACATGTTCTTCGAAGTACCGAAAGAGCTGCAGATTAAGCAAGTCGACTGATCTCTATTGATTCGTGACAAGATCGATTCGTAACTCTATCGATTTGCAAACACTATTGATTTGTAAACAGCAGGAAGCCAACGTTGATGCGTTGGCTTTTTTGATCGTGCTTTGGAAAAAGAGTCGAAATTTATGGGGTTACTGGAGACCGAGCTGCTCTTTTAAAGCCTTTAAGTAACGACGACTGACAGGCACTTCAAAGCCAGTCAGTGTGATGATCTCGGCTAATCCATTCTCTAACAGTTTGATCTCTTGGATCGATTTTATGTTGATCAAATACTGGCGATGACAGCGGATCAAATCGGTCTTTTCTTCTAGGATCTTCAGGGTTAACTGTGAAGTGGCGGTTTGTGATGAGCTACGAACATGCACACCGCTGATATCTGAATAGGCGCACTCGACCGTTTGGCTCGCCATGATCACAATGCGGTTGTGGCCGATACACGGGATCTGCTCTAAGTGGCAGGGAGCGATAGCAGATATATCTTGTTCTGGCGCTTTCTGGTTCTGCTTGATGACCTTATTCAGACGGCAAACACTCTTATTTAATCGACAAGGTTCAACTGGCTTGAGTAGGTAGTCAAAGGCATTGTCTTCAAATGCTTGAATCGCATATTGGTCGTAGGCGGTGACGAATACCACGTAGGGCATGGTGTCTGGATCAAGCATGCTTAACAGTTCAATTCCGGTAACCTGCGGCATTTGGATATCCAAATACACCACATCAGGCTTGAGCAGATTGATCTGTTTCAGTCCTTCGATCGCGTTACTTGCTTGGCCGATGATTTCTACTTGTCCGGTTTCAGTGAGTAGTTCAATCAGCTCTTCGCGAGCAAAAAGCTCATCATCGACAACTAATGCCTTTAACATCCTACAATCTTCATTTTGGTTCTATCCCTGCTTGTTTCACGCTTTTTTTAAAATGTCTGCTTCTAAATGTTTCAACTCGGAGTGATTCGTCTCCGAAAATACCTTTATTTCAGTATAGGTATGATAAAGCTCATTCGAGTAAATTGCTGTGGTTGAGATTCTATTTTTAGTGCTGAATCTTGTCCAAAGAAATTAGTGAGTCGTTTATCAACAATCTCCATGCCTAATCCAACGTGATCTTGGGATGGCTTCTGATAATTACCAGCATTGTCTTCAACGATTAACTTGAATCCACCCACGAAAGCCTCGCTATAGATCTTCACTTTGCCGCCTTCCAGCATGTTAGAAATCCCATGTTTGATGGCGTTTTCTACTAGCGGTTGTAGGGTAAAGCTCGGTAGTTGCGACTCGTACAGTTGTGGGGCGATATCCCATTCCACTTCTAATCGGTCGGTAAAACGCGCCTTCTCGATAGTTAGGTATGCATTGACGTGTGCCAGCTCGTCTTTGAGTTTCACTGTATTGATGTTCTGCTTCAGGTTACTTCTAAAGAAGTGAGACAGATGCTGAATAAGCTCTCGTGCTTTGTCAGGGTCACGGCGTGTAACGGCACTGATGGTGTTGAGTGCATTAAACAGGAAGTGAGGATTCACCTGTGCATGCAGCAGTTTGATTTCCGCTTGGGTGAGCAGCGTTTGCTGTTGCTGATAATTACTAAACAATATCTGGCTCGACAATAGCTGAGCAATACCTTCGCCCATCGACATATTGATGGTCGAGAACAGCTTTAGCTTTGGCTCATACAGTTTGATGGTTCCGATGACTTCGTTTCCTGCTCTTAACGGGATAATTAGCGCTGAGCCTAACTTACAATCTTGCGAAAGGGAGCATTGGTATGGATTCTCTTTGCCGTCAAGGTAGATGATGTCGTTCTGTTCCATCGAAGTGAGCGTGCTCTGCGATGAAATAGGGGTATTCGGAATATGATGTTCATCACCAATGCCGATGAATGCGAGGATTTTTTCTCGGTCAGTGATCGCCACCGCACCAACGTTGGTCTCTTCGTAAATGATCCGCACGATTTTTTGCGCATTATCCGAATTGAATCCTCCATGCAAAATACCCACTGAACGCTCGGCGATGGTTAATGCGCGGCGTGAGAAAGTTGCCGAATACTTCTCGAAGATGGTTTTCCGATCTTGGATGATGCTCATGAACAGCGCCGCACCGACCGAGTTAGCAATGATCATTGGCGCGGCAATATCAGAAACCAGAGCATAAGACTGCTCGAATGGTTTCGCGACCGCTAACAGAATTAGCATCTGAATAATCTCTGCAAACAGGGTTACCGAGAAAACCACCAATGGATTAAACAGTTGGCTGGCTTTGTTCTTTCTAACCAAGTAAACGTGCAATAGGCCGCCAATCAAGCCTTCTGCTGTTGTTGAAATCGCGCAAGCTAGATCGGTGAATCCACCCAAAGAGTAACGATGGATTCCGCCAGTAAAACCGACCGCAAAGCCAACGACAGGGCCGCCAAACAGACCACCCATTACCGCACCCATCGCGCGTGTATTGGCGATGGCGTCATTAATCTGCAGCCCAAAATAGGTGCCCATAATACAGAACAGGGAAAACAGAACGTAGCAGCTTATCTTATGACTTAAGCGTGAGGAGATGCTCAACAAAGGGAGAATCAGTGGAGTCTTGCTGAGCATGTAAGCAATCACTAAGTAGACACAGGTTTGTTGCAGCAGAGAGAGAATGAGTTCCATATTTTCACCTATTGAGACGCTGGTTAAGTGTAAAGCTCATTGCGTGGTAACGGTAGCTTTGCTTGTGTTTTCATTGGTTATATCGAGTTGCGATTGCTTGTCAGGCGGAGATACCAATATTGATGTACAAATGTATGTTGATGTACCAATGCTGAGATACAGTAAAGCCCATCACAGAGGACGGGCTTTAGTCTTAATTTCCACGAATCACTGGGTGATTACGGGAGCAAGCGAAGTGTGTTTGGCTTGTTCTTTTGTCTCTCTATGAAGACGTGTCTCTTGTTATCAAGAGTCTGAAAGAACTAGGCGGTTTTGGTGACGCCTTTTGCTTCTTTTTCTTCTTCATCAGCAAGGTCGATATCGCCTTTGCCTTTTGAAATTTTGATAACGTAAGCCGCAATTCCGAATGCACTCACCACGCCGATGATGGTTGAAAGCTGCATTGGTAGACCGAAGCCCAGCTGGCTGTTGTTCAGGATGAATGTGATACATACAGATGTCATGAACACAGCTGGAACCGTTGTTACCCAGTGCAGTTTATTGTGACGAAGTAGGTAAGCCGAAGCTGTCCATAGCATCATGACTGCTGTTGATTGGTTAGCAAAACCGAAGTAGCGCCAGATGATGCCGAAGTCTACTTGAGTCAGGATGCCACCGATAACGAACAGTGGTAAAGCCATCAGTAGGCGGTTACGCAGTGTCTTCTGTTCCATGTTGAAGTATTCAGCAAGGATAAGACGGCTTGAACGGAACGCTGTATCACCAGAAGTGATAGGTAGGATAACCACGCCAAGGAAAGCAAGGATACCGCCAAATACACCCAGTAGGCCAAATGAAGCGCTGTATACCACGTTACCAGGGCCGCCGTTTGCAATCGCGTCAGACAAAGACTCAACTGAACCGAAGAATGACAGAGCAAGCGCACACCAGATTAGAGCGATGATGCCTTCACCAATCATTGCACCGTAGAATACGAAGCGACCATTTTTCTCGTTTTCCATGCAACGCGCCATTAGTGGAGACTGAGTTGCGTGGAAGCCAGAGATAGCACCACAAGCGATGGTAATAAATAGAGCAGGCCAAAGCGGTAGATCGTTAGGGTTCATGTTGGTGAACATGTCTTTCATCTCGAAGCCACCCATGATTTGGTGCTCGTCAGATAGACCAATCGCAGTGATTAGGCCAACAGACATAAAGATAAGCAGTGCACCGAACAGTGGGTAGAAGCGACCAATGATTTTATCGACAGGGACAATTGTTGCGATGATGTAGTAAGCAAAGATGATGACAACCATGGTGCTCGTCGACATTACGAAATCAGTTTGGTCGTTCACTAGGTTAGTGATCATGCCTGCTGGAGCAGAAACGAATACCACACCAACAAGAAGCAGTAGAACAATGGCAAAGATGTTCATAAAGTGTTTTGCGCCATTGCCTAGGTAACGTCCAGTGATAGTTGGAACCGAAGCACCACCATTGCGGATAGATAACATACCTGAGAAGTAGTCGTGTACGGCACCTGCGAAGATACAACCTAGCACGATCCAAAGCATTGCTGCTGGGCCGTAAAGGGCACCCATGATAGGGCCGAAGATTGGACCTACACCTGCAATGTTAAGCAGTTGAACTAGGTAAACCTTTGGCGTCGACATTGGAACGAAGTCCACGCCGTCTTGCTTGGTGTGAGCGGGTGTTTGACGCTTTTCATTGATACCGAAAATCTTCTCGATAAAGGCACCGTAAATAAAGTAGCCACCAATGAGTGCTGCAACACAGGTAAGAAACCACATCATAATTTGTTATCCCTGAATGTATTAATTAAGTCAGGGTGTATATTAAAGGAGTGTATGAGAAGAAACTTCCGCTATCAGAGTGAGTGGTCGAATAGCTAATTAAGTGGTGTTATAACTGATTGAGCGGTTTGTTCTCTTGCTTAAGAGGGCAACAACATACAATGAGTGGACATCAGTACGTGTTCAGCGGAGAATCGCCACAAAGGCAGCGCTTCGTCAGGAAGTGGTGAAGTAACAATATAAAGGATTGAAATGAAAAAAATAATAGCACTATTCGCCGTGGCATTTAGCCTTGCAGGATGCAGCGCCAATGTTCAAGATTTAGCGGCCGAAGGCAATTGGCAAGAGATTGGCTATCGTGACGGTATCAAAGGTAACACTCAACGTTCTTACCAAGAGATGACTAAGCTTGGAACGGTAGATCAATCAAGCTACAGCAAAGGATACTATCTAGGTGTTGCTGAATACTGCAACCCAAACCATGCTTATCAAATTGGCTTATCTGGCCAGGTTTATGAAGGCGTTTGTTCAGGTACGGAAGACGCTCAACGTTTCCGTATGGAATGGCAGCGCGGCTGGGATGAGTTTTCTAACTACTACTAAGCTCAAGCTAGCGATTAGAAATTAAAAAGACCAGTGCCGTATGTGTACTGGTCTTTTTGTATGTCGTTAAAGTAGCTGTCTAAATGAGAAGCCACAAACCAAATTAAGATTACTGATTATTCTCGACTGCTTTTCTCAAGAAGCCATTTTGTTGATCAAGTTGAGCCTTGGCCAGTTCTAAATCTAGCCCTGTTAGAATCATCAAAATAGATAGCTTCACATCATAATCGGTGGTTTTAAGTGTCGAAACTGCAAGGGCTTTGTCACACTCCGTTGCTTGGATTACGATACGAGCTGCGCGGGCAACCAATTTTTCATTGGTCGCTTTTACGTCGACCATCAAGTTCTGGTAGCTCTTACCAATACGAATCATGCTGGCAGTGGTCAGCATGTTGAGCACCAATTTTTGCGCGGTACCTGATTTGAGGCGTGTGGAACCGGTTAAGGCTTCTGGGCCAACCACTGGGCTTATCGCGATTTGAGCAATCTCAGCAATCGGAGAGCCAGGGTTACAAGACAGCGCAACCGTCACCGCACCAATCTGATTGGCGTAGTTGAGTGCACCAATTACGTAAGGTGTGCGGCCACTAGCCGCGATGCCTACCACGACATCATTTTCTGAAAACTGAATTGCATTCAGATCTTCAATACCGAGAGTCAGCGAGTCTTCAGCGCCTTCTTTGGCTTTTAAAATCGCTTCGGGCCCGCCAGCGATGAGACCGATAACCATCTTGTCTGAAACGCCAAAAGTCGGTGGGCATTCTGAGGCATCTAACACACCTAGTCGACCACTGGTACCTGCACCCATATAAATCAGTCGGCCACCGTTTTGAAAGGCATGAGCGATCTTATCAACCGCTTTCGCGATCTGTGGCAGTTCCGCTTCGATCGCTAAAGGCACTTGTTTATCTTGTTGGTTAATCTTTTCAACCACTTCGAGAGAGGTGAGCAGATCAATATCCATAGTGTCAGGGTTTCTCCCCTCCGAAACGAGGTGCGAGAGTGCTGATATGAGAGCGTCGTTACTCATAATGATCCTTAAATGATAATTCTAAAATGATGGTTCTAAAATTGTTTAGACAGCACCACGAAGTCAGTATTGTTACTAAGTTAGCACGGCTAACAAGTTAATCGGCACGATATAGAACGCCTAGAGAGGCAGGTCTACTTGCGCCAGTTACTTCTGGTAAATTGCTTGGCAGTTGATGAACATGACGTTGAGCGAGCCACGCAAAGGCCATGGCTTCCATATAATCGGCATCAACGCCTTTACTGGTGGTCGACTCAACCTCCCAGCTAGGAAGCAGTTCAGACAGTCTCTTCATCAACAATGGATTTCTCGTACCACCGCCACACACATAGAGTGCAGGTTGGTCACCCAAGCGATAAATCTCCACTTCATTCGCTATCGTCAATGCGGTGTATTCACAAAGTGTGCGCTGAACATCTTCTGCTGCAAGGTCTTTAAATTCTGTTAATTGTTGCTCTAGCCACGGTAGATTAAACAGCTCTCTGCCAGTGCTTTTCGGTGGCATTTGAGATAGATAAGATTCGTTCAACAGCTGTTCGAGTAAGGCTTGATTTAGTTGGCCTTTAAGTGCGAATTGCGCATCACGGTCAAACTTCTCACCGATGTGTTTATCTACCCAAGCGTCCATCAACATATTGCCCGGGCCAGTATCATAACCAAGAGTAGGCTGATTCGGGCGCAGCACTGAAATATTCGAGATACCACCAATATTCAAAACCACAACTGAGCTGTCTTGCGGGTGAAAAATAGTGTGGTGGAAAGCCGGTACTAATGGTGCACCTTGCCCGCCAAGCGCCATGTCTTTGCGTCTGAAATCGGCGACTGTTTGAATCTGTGTTTTAGCGGCAATGATATTGGCATCACCCAACTGCATGGTAAATGGCGAATCACCCGTTGGCTGGTGGAATACCGTTTGGCCATGATTACCTATCGCAGTCACAGAGGATGCTGGTGTACCTGATTTGTCGAGAAGTTGCAGAACCGCATCAGCAAATAGATGACCAAGCTGGTGGTCTAGTTCACCAATAGCAATCAAATCCGTTTTCTGACCAATACAAACTTCAAGCAGACGCGCTTTGATATCATCAGGCATAGGAAATTCATCATGAGCGAGCAATGTGATACCAGTGTTTTCAATCGAAACTAAGGCCGTATCAACACCGTCCATACTCGTCCCCGACATCACACCGATATACAGTTCTTTATGATCCATTCCTAAGCTCTTGCCCTGCATTCTTAAAGTCTTCCACAGATTGGTTTAAAAACATTGTAAAGCAAATTTAAAGAGAATAATCTCGGGAAGTTTATGAAATTAGGTTTAATAAGGGATAAATATGGGACCGTTGTGGGTAGATGTTGCGGGCTATGAGCTAACAGCTGAAGACAGAGAAATTTTAGAGCATCCAACTGTTGGTGGTCTCATCTTATTTGCTCGAAACTACCACGATAGCAAACAGCTTTCGGCGTTAAACAAAGAGATCCGCAAGGTAGCGAAACGTCCTATTTTGATTGGCGTTGACCAAGAAGGCGGCCGAGTTCAGCGCTTTCGCGATGGCTTTTCAATTATCCCTGCCGCTCAAGAATTCGCGACTAAGAATAATGGTGAGCAGTTAGCAGAACAAGCCGGTTGGTTGATGGCGGCGGAATTGATTGCCCATGATATCGATCTGAGCTTTGCGCCGGTATTAGACAAAGGTCACGACTGTAAAGCGATTGGTAGCCGAGCGTTTGGTGAAGATATTGATACCATCGTTCGCCACAGCAGTGCTTTTATTAAAGGCATGAAATCGGTTGGAATGGCGACAACAGGGAAGCACTTCCCAGGACACGGCGGTGTAATTGCTGATTCGCACTTAGAAACGCCTTACGATCCTAGAGATGATATCTTTGAAACAGACATGGCCATTTTCAAGGCGCAAATTGAAGCCGGAATATTGGATGCGATGATGCCAGCACACGTGGTTTTCTCTCACTATGATGATCAACCAGCGAGCGGTTCACTGTATTGGCTGCAGAAAGTATTGAAGCAGCAGCTTGGATTCAAAGGCTTAGTTTTTTCTGACGACTTAACGATGGAAGGCGCGGCCATTATGGGCGGACCAGCAGACAGAGCGAAAGCAGCTTTGAATGCTGGCTGTGACATGGTGCTGATGTGTAATAAGCGAGATGCACAAATTGAGGCTCTTGATCATTTAGCGATTCAAGAGGTGCCTTTAGCCAACTCATTGCTTAAAAAGCACAGCTTTGATTTATCGACGCTTCACTCGGATAGTCGATGGAAAGAGGCCTCAGAGCAAATTAAGCGAATGTTAAACGCTGGGTGATAAATAAACACTCTATAAGTTTGAAGAAGGCGATATGAGAAATATCGCCTTTTTTGTATGTGTGAGGTGCAGTTTAAGCTGGTTTGTGTATCAGAGTGAATTAAAGAAGGTGTGTAAGTTTTAATTTACAGTAAATGTTTTTTATTGTTTACACTTGCAATCGTTTTTGTAGCTGTTATTGTGTTTTTAAAGATTATCAGCCCAAATGTAAATGTTGGGTGTAAAAATAAATATACAGGTTGAGTTATGCAGAAAAGTGAATTAAGCAATGTCAATATCATCGACGAACAGGTACTGATTACTCCTGAGGAGTTAAAAGCAAAACTGCCTTTGAGTGATAATGCTCGTCGTTTCATTCAAGAGTCTCGTCAAACTATAGCAAACATTATTCATAAGAAAGATCATCGCATGCTTGTAGTATGTGGCCCATGTTCTATCCATGATATTGAAGCTGCGAAAGAATACGCGAAACGCTTAAAAGCTTTATCTGAGCAGCTTAGCGACCAACTGTATATTGTAATGCGTGTTTACTTTGAGAAGCCTCGTACTACTGTTGGTTGGAAAGGCTTGATCAATGACCCACATCTAGATGGTACGTTCGATATTGAGCATGGTCTGCATGTTGGTCGTGAGTTACTTGTTGAACTCGCTGAGATGGAAATCCCACTAGCGACAGAAGCGCTAGATCCAATCAGCCCGCAATACCTAGCAGATACATTCAGCTGGGCAGCAATCGGCGCTCGTACGACTGAGTCACAAACTCACCGTGAGATGGCAAGTGGCCTTTCAATGCCAATCGGTTTCAAAAACGGTACCGATGGCAACCTAGGTACTGCAATCAATGCGATGCAGGCAGCTTCTTCTAGCCACCGCTTCATGGGTATCAGCCGCGAAGGTCAAGTTGCATTACTTACGACTCAAGGCAACCCGAATGGTCACGTTATTTTACGTGGCGGTAAGCAAACGAACTACGATTCAGTATCAGTACACGAATGTGAACAAGAGCTTGGCAAGTCAGGCTTAGAAGCGGCGCTGATGGTCGACTGTAGTCATGCGAACTCTCGTAAAGATTTCCGTCGTCAACCGCTAGTGGCTGAAGATGTCATCCATCAGATTCGTGAAGGTAATAAGTCGATTATCGGCTTGATGATTGAGAGCCATATTAACGAAGGAAACCAATCTTCAGATATACCTCTCAATGAGATGAAATACGGTGTATCTATTACCGACGCGTGTATCAATTGGGATTCAACTGAGGCACTATTGAAACATGCACATACGGAATTAGTCCCGTTTTTAGAGAACCGCCTGAAAGGTTAGTCAGAGTTTAAATTTAAGTGCCTCATCTAATGGGGCATTTTAAGATCTGTTGCTAACGAACCTGCATCAGTGCGGGCTTTTAGATTGGCACGGGCTTATAGATGAGTAAGGAATAAAATGGCCGTTGAACTGAACGAATTACGCGACCAAATCGATGCTGTCGATAAACAAATGTTGGATTTACTGGCTCAACGACTGGCTCTAGTAGAGAAAGTCGGTGAAGTAAAAAGTGAACATGGTTTACCTATTTATGTACCGGAACGTGAAGCCGCGATGTTGGCATCTCGTCGTCAAGAAGCCGAGAAAATAGGAGTACCACCGCAGTTAATCGAAGATATTTTACGTCGTACGATGCGTGAGTCTTATGCCAGTGAAAAAGATTCTGGTTTTAAGTGCCTTAACCCAGAGTTACGTTCAGTGGTTATCGTTGGTGGTAATGGTCAGCTTGGTGGTCTGTTTGGACGTATGTTCAAGCTTTCTGGTTACGAAGTGAAAATCCTTGGCAGCCAAGATTGGGATAAAGCCGATGAGATCTTAGATAATGCTGGCCTTGTGGTTGTTACGGTTCCAATTCACCTGACAGAAGGTGTGATTGCGAAGTTGGGTAACCTACCAAGTGATTGTATTCTGTGTGATCTGACGTCGATAAAATCAAAGCCTCTACAAGCTATGTTAGACATGCATCAAGGCCCTGTGGTTGGGTTGCACCCAATGTTTGGTCCAGATGTTCCAAGCCTTGCGAAACAAGTGATTGTTTACAGTGATGGGCGTGGCTCTGAAAGCTACCAATGGTTGCTGAATCAATTTGGTATTTGGGGCGCGAGCCTTTGCCAGATGGATGCTGCGGAACACGATCACGGCATGACTCTGATTCAAGCACTACGCCACTTCACCTCTTTTGCTTACGGCTTACACCTGAGTAAAGAGAACCCGAACATTGATCAGCTTCTGAAGTTAAGCTCGCCAATCTACCGACTTGAGATTGCGATGGTTGGTCGTCTGTTTGCTCAAGACCCGAACTTGTACGGTGATATCATTCTTTCTTCAGATGAGAACATTGAGATGATTCGACGTTTCCATAGTCGTTTCGGTGAAGCATTGGAAATCTTGGATGGGAAAGATAAAGCTAAATTCGTTGATAGCTTTAATCAAGTCAGTGATTGGTTTGGCGACTACTCGCAGCAGTTCTTACAAGAGAGCCAAAGTCTTCTAAAACAAGCACATGACTCGATTCATCGTGGCTAATTACGATTTGAAATCATAAAAAAGAGCGACCTGATGGTCGCTCTTTTTTTATCTAATTCAGGACTAAAAGTATTTGGCACAGTAGGCTAAAAGCAATGAGATCATCATAGGCCAAATTAATATCCCTCAATAACCAATAACCAATAACCAATAACCAATAACCAATAACCAATAACCAATAACTAGTTAGTCGTGATAGGTTTCTTACTATCTTCACTCGATACGGTGTCTATGGTCGAGCTAATGTAAGGCACGTTAGTCAGGTTGATCTGCAAGCGAACCACATTATCAATCAGTTGAACCAATGGACCCCACTTAACCTTTTTCTCTTTCTCGAACACGTAGTTGAAGTTCTCAGGTGTCCAATCCATCAAGTATTGAGGGTTCAATGAACGACCAAGAAAGCGTACCTCATAGTGCAAGTGTGGCCCGGTTGAGTTACCTGAGTTACCACAGCTCGCAATCACATCGCCTTTACTCACAAATTGACCGCTACGTACTTTGAACTTCTGTAGGTGCGCATAAGAGCTCATGAAGCCGAATGAGTGACGCATAGTTATAAAGTTACCGAAGCCTTTCTTACTTGGGCGCACGGTTTCAATTACGCCATCTGCTGGCGCGACAATATCTTCACCACGCTTACATGTTAGGTCGATACCAGTATGAACGTGGCGTTTACCTGTTATAGGGTTAGAGCGACGACCATAAGAGGATGATATGCGTTGATAAGCCATAGGGCTGTCATTTGGAATCAAACGAAACATTGTGGCTCTGACTGCTGAATCTACTGCAGCTGCATCAATTCGGTCTTCTAAAGAGACGTCATCAGTAAGCGGCTCTTCATCGGTCAGGCCAAGCACTGATTCCACATCAAATACACGCTTACCAAGTAACTGAATAGTGCCTTCTTTCTCGGTTAATGCTTGAGACAGTGAGTGATTGGTTTCTACCTGCTCAGCGTAAAGAAAGTCGGTTTGTTCTTTTTCAACAATCAGTGTTTCAATCAATTGTTGTGCATCATCGGCTTGTAGGGCGAGTTCTTGCTTGCCCTCAAAGTGCATGTATGCAGCTCCGCCAATCAATAGAGGTACTGAAAAAATTGCGGTAGTACATAGTAGTACGGCTTTTCGACCGAAATAAAACGTCTGATCCCCTTGGGTTAAGGGGATTGTAATGGAAACTTTCTTAGACATGGTTCTGTATTAACTAAATGCTTCTAATAGAAAAAGGGGAATGGAGACGTCACTCACTACCTAAATCGGTAAGGTGTTCAATCTCTCTATAAAGCAGTTCATCGTCGCCAACGTTAAGTTCCACAAGGCGCTTAAGGTGGCTGATACTATCAATATCTAAATGCTCTATACGTAAACGCATTGAGGTATTGATGGTCGAGACTATCGTTGCTTCTAACTGAATATTGATATCACTGTTTTCGAGCTTAAAGCTGACTTGAACAGGAATGTCAGCTCTGAGTTGCTGTAATTTATCGCACTGAATGAGTAGGCCATGAAGAGATAAGTCTTGTACTGAGCCTGATACATTTACGTTCCCTTGTGATATATCAGTCGGGGTTTGATAAACAACTCGTGAAAATTGACGTCTTTCAATCATAACAAATCTCTCTATATCAATACGTAACATATAACCAGATATATCAAAGGCCGCTATTATCGCGGCCTTTGTTCAAAATACAAGCTTATTTACTTTGCAATACGTTTGTATTTGATGCGGTGAGGTTCTGCCGCTTGTGCACCTAGAGTCTTTTTCAGCCACTCTGTATATTCAGTATAGTTACCTTCGTAGAAGTTAACTTGACCTTCATCACGGTAGTCTAAGATATGGGTCGCAATACGGTCAAGGAACCAACGGTCATGCGAGATAACCATTGCACAGCCAGGGAACTCAAGTAGTGCTTCTTCAAGAGCTCGTAGTGTCTCAACATCAAGGTCATTGGTTGGTTCATCGAGTAGCAGTACGTTACCGCCCGCTTTTAGCAGTTTCGCTAGGTGAACACGGTTGCGTTCACCACCAGAAAGCTGACCGATGATCTTTTGTTGGTCGTTGCCTTTGAAGTTGAAACGAGAGCAGTATGCACGAGCAGGGATTTCGAAGTTGTTGATCTTAATGATATCAGCGCCTTCAGAGATCTCTTGGAATACTGTTTTTGTGTCGTCCATGCTGTCACGGAACTGATCAACAGAAGCAAGCTTAACCGTTTCGCCAAGTTCAACTGTGCCTGAATCTGGCTGTTCTGCGCCACTTAGCATCTTGAATAGTGTTGATTTACCCGCACCATTGGCACCAACGATACCAACGATAGCGCCTTTAGGCATGCTGAATGATAGGTCATCGATAAGAACGCGATCACCAAATGACTTCGTTAGGTTCTTAACTTCAAGTACTTTGTCACCTAAACGCTCACCTGGTGGGATGAACAATTCGTTGGTTTCGTTACGCTTCTGGTATTGGCCAGTCGTCATTTCTTCAAAACGGGCCATACGAGCTTTAGACTTAGCTTGACGACCTTTAGGGTTTTGACGAACCCATTCAAGTTCTTTCTCAATCGTTTTTTGACGTGCGCTTTCGCCAGCTTTTTCTTGCTTCAAACGCTCATCTTTCTGTTCTAGCCAAGATGTGTAGTTACCTTCCCATGGGATACCTTCACCACGGTCAAGTTCTAGAATCCAACCTGCAGCGTTGTCTAGGAAGTAACGGTCGTGGGTAATCGCCACAACAGTACCGCTGTAATCAACAAGGAAATGCTCAAGCCAAGCAACTGATTCTGCATCCAAGTGGTTGGTTGGTTCATCAAGAAGCAGCATGTCTGGCTTCTCAAGAAGTAGACGACAGATAGCAACACGACGACGTTCACCACCTGATAGGAATTCGATTTTCGCATCCCACTCAGGAAGACGAAGTGCATCTGCAGCTCGCTCTAGAGCTGTTTCTAGGTTATGACCATCTTTTGCTTGGATCAGTGCTTCAAGCTCACCTTGCTCTTTCGCTAATGCATCGAAATCTGCATCAGGTTCTGCGTAAGCAGCATATACTGCGTCGATGCGCTTAAGTGCGTCAGCAACATCTGAAACCGCTTCTTCTACGATTTCACGAACGGTTTTTGATTCGTCTAGTACAGGTTCTTGCGGTAGGTAACCTACTTTTAGACCTTGTTGTGCACGAGCTTCACCATCAATATCAGTATCAATACCAGCCATGATACGTAGTAGGGTAGATTTACCTGAACCATTTAGACCCAAAACACCGATTTTAGCGCCAGGAAAAAAGCTAAGAGAAATGTCTTTAAGAATTTGACGCTTAGGTGGAACAGTTTTGCTCACCCGAGACATGGTATATACGTATTCAGCCATTGCCGATCGATCCTAATTATTGTTCAAAATTGTTTGCTATTTTATACCAATATCCTCAAAGATGTTACTCCTAGGACAGAAAAGCCATTCTTGAACTAATCCTCACCTATTATTGTCACATTGGTCATTAAAACTATATTTAATAAGCTTTCGAGGCGATGTGTTAAATATTAACAATATTTACACTCAAACTCTTTACATTTGATGTGATGTCGGGCGTAAATAGACTTCACGTATTCATACACGCACTAAGGAAAGAGCGAATGTTTTTCCGCATTGGTAATACGAAAATTGCTGTCGCTGCATCGGCAATTTTGTTTTCATTTTCACAGGCTCCAATGGCTATGGCCAGCAATGCTTCCGAGCTTGAAATGCAGCGTGATGTTTATGACAGAGCGCAAGAGGTTTTAGACAACCGTGATCTAAAAGCTTATTCAGCACTTCGTAACAAAATTCAAACATACCCGTTAACACCTTACACTGACTATCGCGCCTTTTTACTGGGCTTAGGTGATCGAACGCCAAGCGAGGTGGATGCTTTTATTGAAGAGAACACAGCACTGCCGTTTTCCAATCGTATACGAGCGCCTTATTTAGATTTATTGGCGGCTCAAAAACAGTGGAAGACGATCCTTGAGTTTCAAACCCAAGAGCCTGTTGGTGAAAAATATCAATGTATCTATTACCGCGCTAATTATGAACAAGGTAATCAAGATCTCGCCTTTAAAGGTGCGAAACAACTTTGGTTAAGTGGCCGTGGTGTTGATGATAACTGTGATTCACTTTTCGAAAGTTGGGATGAAGCGGGCTTAAGAACGGATCAGCTGATTCTGGACAGAATGCTTTTAGCGTTCGAGAGTCGAAACGGTAAGTTAATGAGCTACTTGGTTAAGCAATTAGATCATGATGAGTCAATTACTCAAGCGAAGCAGATGAAGGCGTTGTACAACAAGCCTGAAGATGTACTCGCGTTTGCTAAGAAGCACCCAGCGAATGAATTCTACCAAGCACAAACCGAATTTGGTTTCGAGAAGCTAGTAAGGAAATCCGCAAGCAGCGCTCAAGAGGTTTTTGATGATGTTGTGAAAGCTCAAAAATTTTCGAAAGAAAAATCCCAAGAGCTCGCGGATTACCTAGCGTTCCGCTTGATCAATACCGACTCTGAAGAGTTGATGGCGTGGCGAGACAAAATGCTCGCGAGTTCATCAAAGCAAGTTTTGCTGGAAAGACGTGCTCGCTTAGCTATTCAACATGCCGATTGGACGGGTTTGAAAGAGTGGATTGCGCGCTTAGATGGTAAACATCAAGCTTCGCTTCGCTGGCAGTATTGGCAGGGTAGAGCTGAGATTGCGCTAGGCGATACTGCTGAAGGTAATAAGCGATTGTCAGACATTTTGGGTCAGCGTAATTTCTATAGTGTGGCTGCCGCTAAGCAATTAAATAAGCCTGTTAGCTATCCAACGTCGACCCTTAAATACAGTGCAGAAATGGTGAAACCATTCGACACTTCTTTGGTTCGCATAGGTGAGCTGATTGAGCGAGATAAAATAGCGGCTGCAAAGAGTGAGTGGCGCTGGTTATTAAGTCATGCAGATAAAGAGCAAAAAGCGATGCTTGCTGCTCATGCTGCGACACATCGATGGAATCACTTTACGGTAACGGCGAGTATTTCTGCGAAGATGTGGGATAACATTGCGTTACGTTTCCCTGTCGCTCATAAGTGGTGGTTTAATTTCTATGCCGAGAAGCACGATCTCGATCCAATTACTTTGATGTCTTTAGCAAGACAAGAGAGTGCGATGGATTCAGAGGCTCGCTCTCCAGTTGGCGCGCGTGGCATCATGCAAATTATGCCAAAGACGGCGCAATACACGGCTAACAAACATAAGATTAAGTACCAGGGCAGCGATGATCTTTATGATGTAGGTAAGAATATTGAGATAGGCAGTCATTATTTAGATGGCCTACTCGCTCAATATGATGATAACCGCATCTTCGCATTTGCCGCGTATAATGCTGGCCCTAGTCGTGTGAAACAGTGGCGATCTCGCAGCGATGAAAAGCTCGATGCATTTGCTTTTATCGAGATGATCCCATTCAAAGAGACTCGTGGTTACGTTCAGAATATCTTGATGTTTGAGACTTACTATCGAGATATCCTGGGTGAGAAAGGGACGTTTTTAGCACCTCACGAGGCAAAAACGAAATACTAAGCTTTCTGTATTTTTCTCCAAGCTGAGTAATATTAAAGGCAGTGAGTGCGAACCATTTCCACTTACTGCCTTTTTACATTGGATCACATCAAGTGTTTCGGTATAAAGTGTTCGACGCTTTCAATCGTTAAGCGACTCTTTAAAGTCAGAATTTAAAAGTAAGTGTAGAGATATGGCATCACAACCTGAATATGAGAATTGGCAACAACTGATGGACTTGGTAAAGACGGCTGTCGAAAAAGATCAGCATGAACTATTGTTGACCATGATGATGACACCAGACGAGCGAGATGCTTTAGTTGCTCGAATTAACATCTTTTGTGAGTTGATGAAAGGTGAGATGTCTCAACGACAGGTTAGCCAAATGCTGGGAGTAGGCGTCGCGACGATAACCAGAGGCTCAAATGAGCTAAAGGCCAAATCTGAACAAGAGAAAGCCGTGATCGCCGACCTTTTGCTCAAACAATAACTGAGTTAAGCAACCTCTGAGTAGTGTGTCTATTAATTCGATAAAAACGCTAACTGAATGTTAGCGTTTTTTAATTCTGGTGATTGTTCTCTGAGGCTTTCGAAGTTTAGCGAAGATCTAGATAGGAAAGTGCTCTGGATTCACAAATGGGATCAGCGCTAAAATTAAAGCCTGATGATAGACAGAGCTGCGTGTTAGTTGGTTATGCGTTAGTAGGCCAATCGCACCGCCTTTTTGTTTGATATTATCGGTGCCAAACACTTCATCCATCACATCCCCTAGCTCGTTCGCATGTTCTAACTTTTCAAGTACTGCAGGTGGCAACATCAAACTTGCTGAACGCGATTCTCCACGTAGGCCATTTGCTTCGATCACCATCCATGCAAAGGTAACGTTTTTTTCTATTCCAGCTTCTAATCCCACATAAAAATCTGCATTAGGCTGAGCTTGGATCGTGTTGTAAACACGATTTACCGCACCTTGATAGGTTTCGTCGTTGCTCATGGGTTGATCGGCGACGCCACTAGGGACACTGATGCCTTTGAAATCAAATTCAGTATCAGGAAAAGCCGATAAGAATGCACTTTTAACGGCGCTAATTTTAGCTGGATTCAGCGATGCGATGATTACAGATTTCATGTGGTTGATTCTTTTTATTATCGATAAAATTGAGTTGATGCTGTCGGTACCATTCCGTCAGCTCTTCTAATGGCATTGGCTTACCAAAATAATAGCCTTGTAGCATATCGCACTGCGCATCTTGTAACCACTGATGCATGCATTGAGTTTCAATTCCTTCGGCTGTGACCTTTTTCCCTTGAGCATGGCATAGCCCGATAATGGGTTTCACTATGTTCTGGTTATCTGTCTCAATCAAGGTGTCCAAAAAGGTTTTATCCAATTTAATCTTCTGAGTTGGATATTGAACCAGTTGAGTGATCGAGGTGTAACCAGAACCAAAGTCGTCGATTGCTAATCTATAGCCCATGTATGATAACTGGTTAAGTAATGGGAACCCCTGAGAGTTTGAGTAAAAGGTTTCTGTGATTTCAAAATCGATCAAATTGGGCGGAATCTGATTGATTTTCGCATGCTCTTTGATGAAATCAGCAAGGTGAGTGGTTTTAATCCCGGCTGAAGATAAGTTAATCGATAGCTGAATAGAGTGATCGAATTGAGCTTGAAGTTGATGGAATGAAGCAAATGCATTCTGGATAACCCAGCGATCAATTATTTCAAATAATCCGGTTTGTTCGGCGATAGGAATGAATTCATCGGGTGGCACTAAACCAAGGTGTTTTGAGTGCCAACGTAATAGCACTTCTACACCAATAATATAACTTCCCGTTGAGTCCATATAAGGCATGTAAACGAGCTTAAACTCTTCATCAAAGTTATTTTCTCTGAGGGCGCTCTCAATACTGGCTTGACGCTGAATGGTTTTATCTAAGTCTAACGAGTAATCTGCGAATTGGTTTTTACCTGCACGTTTGGCTTGATACATCGCGGTATCAGCATTCGAAAGAAGCTTCTCGATTGTATCGCCATCATTAGGGTGGGTCGCAATACCAATACTGACCGTAATCGGGAAATTACCTGACTCGGTGACAAACCCCTTTTGTAGTGGGGTGAGTAAATCATTCGAAAATCGATGTGCGATATTTTCTTGGTGATTTGGAGCATTAATGTATACAACGAACTCGTCCCCAGAAAGTCGGGCTGGCAGACAGTGGGCATTTAATTCTGTTTTGTAGTGGTTACAAATATTGGAGATACGCTGAGCAAAACTGACGAGAATCGAGTCGCCGATCTGATGCCCGTATTTATCGTTCACAAATTTGAAGTTATCTAAATCAAAGTAGAGAACCCAGGTTTCGGTGTTCGAACTAGGTTTTGACAACGACTGCTGCACGAAGGTTTGAAACTGGTGCCTATTGGCTATTTGGGTCAACTGATCATTTTCTGCCAACAACTTAGTCTGTTGGTACGTGTCATCCAACTCTTGGTACATATCATAAAAGCGTTGGGATAAGCGCCCCAACTCATCATTTGTTCCTAGGCGCTCAATGTTTTTTCTCTGTTTTTTCTCAACCTCTTGAAGCTGCCTATCTAAACGGGTGATCGGGTTTATCACCCAGCGAGATAGCAGGATCAGCAGTAAGGTAACACTGACAAATGCAGATAGGGCAAAGGATAGGCTCAGTTCATTCCAGATAGATTTGAGTTTGTTGTCTAATAAGAATGGTGCAGGATCGAGCGTGGCGTAGAGGCCAGGTGCTAGCTTTATAGATTGTGTTAACTCACGCCCCTGTGTCACTAACGTAGGGGTAAAAAACAAAGTAGTTTGATAGTCGAACTCTATCTGTTTTCGTAGTGAATTAAACTTATCAAGAGAGACAGATACAACCACAAAAAACACATTGTTGGGTGGATCGTTTATTGGTGTCGAAACTGTTTTTTTATCAATAACATCATAATGAACTAATACCCCTTCACCTTGGGAATTCTGTATGTAGTCCGTACTCGAAGTTGCTAACGTTTTTTGATATTGATGCTCAATGAACTCTAATATCTTGGGATCCATTTTTGCGAAAGGATCATTGGTATTGTCAGCGTAATATTTAAGAGCTCGATCGCTATCAAGCAACGCGACCCTTGTAAAACTGTCGTTACCATCTTGCAGTAACTTAATCGTTTCGTTTAGGTTATCAGTCAGTTCACGTTGGTGGTCGACATTTTCATCAACCATAAAATAACGCTTAACCAGGTCACTATTGGTGAGGGTGTAGGAGTAATTGTTGAGGAAAGAACGAGACTGTTGAAAATAGCCTGCTAATTTTTCCATGCTTAATTGCAGTGCATTGTCTTCACGTTTGATAAAGCTGCTTTTTTGTGTGGAATAGATGATATAGCTAGAAGCCGCTGTACTGATCAGTATTACGGGGGCAATCACAAGTAATATTTTAGTACTTAGCTTCATGGTTATTCACAACATGGTTTATAAATTTTAGCGCGCAAGTTTATGTTATTTCGAGAGTTCTTGCCATCGATTATATTGTGTTTGAAGAGTTTTGTTTGGGTTTTAAGTTTTTGTATTTACTGATTAAATTATCAGTAATGAGTGTTTAAGTAAGTACGGTGGGAGTGATTGAAGTGGATAGGAGTGAGAATCAGTAACACAACCAATTCATTTTTAAGTATACAGACTTTGCGTATTCCTTAGTTCGAGTTTTATTCCATTAGTTACTTTCTTTTAGCATTTGGCCTGTAGTAGGCCAAATGCTTGTATTAGTGAAAAGCTTATAGCAGTTAAAATGGGGGAACAGATAATAAAAAGTTAAGACAACTTAACCTGAGTAGCCTTAATGTTTTCACTTGGGTAACAACCTAACACTTTTAGGTGACGAGTTATGGCTGTTAGTTCCGTTATCGCTTGCTGCATATTATCTGAATCTAAGTGTGCTTCTAAATCCACATAGAACATCTCTTCCCAAGGGTTACCCATGATAGGACGAGATTCCAGCTTGGTCATGTTAATACCTAAGCGTTGCAGAATCAGCAGTGTTTCAACCAAAGAACCGGCTTCTTGAGAAGTCGACATGATGAGTGTCGTCTTAGCTGGGATCTGAGTCGATACTTCAACAGGCTTACGAGCGACCACGATGAAACGAGTGTGGTTCTCAGTTTGATTTGCAATGTTGCCTTGGATTGGTTGAAGTCCATAAAGCTTGCCGCTCGATGCATTACCAATCGCTGCCACATCATCACCGTCTAGATCTTTTACCTTTTTCATAGCATCAGCTGTGCTTGCACAAGATTCAAGGCTGACATCTTTAAGGCGGCTTAAAAACTCACTGCATTGTTGATGAGGTTGTGGGTGCGAATAGAGCGTTTTAATGTCTTCTAAACGAATATCATTTTTCGCGACAAGGCAGTGTTCAATCGGTTGAGAAAGTTCACCAACGATGTAAAGCGTTGTGTGTTGTAGCAGATCGTAGACTTCGTTAATTGACCCTGAACTGGTATTTTCAATCGGCAGTACACCGTAGTCGGCATGGCCCGATTCTACAGTCGATGCGACTTCTTTGAAGTGATTACAGTTCAGCTCAATTAATTCCATATTCTTGCGGCTGAAGTATTCACGGCTCGCAAGGTGAGAATACGATCCCTTAGAACCTAAGAATGCAACGCGAGCTAGTGGTTTACGGCTTTGCGGATTCGCTAGGTTTTGTAAGTATGACTGCTGCAGTAAAACGGAATCTTCGATGATGGTGTGAAACAGCTTAGTAATGTACTGAGCATCCAATTCGTACTTGTCTTTTCCGTTGTTGATCAATTTGACTAGTAGTTGTTGCTCTCGTACTGCATCACGAACGGGTTTTGATGTTTCTACCTTGCTTTTAGCGACTTCGATACTCAGCTTACGACGCTCTGAAAGTAATTTTAGGAGTTCGTCGTCTAAATCATTGAGACGAAGGCGGATATCATCTAGTGAAATTGTTCGGTCAGTCATAAATGTGTCCTTATAAAAAAGCCCCCCTAGTGTGGGAGGCTTCTTGTTCGTTTTTGACTTGTTTTTCTAAAACGACTTAGCCTCCGATTTACGGAAGAAAAAAGAAGTCAAAAATAAACAAAGAGTGAGAGTGCATAAAAAGTGATTGTTTTATGAATGTTTAAACACAATAAGCAAGCGAGCTACGAGCGTCAAGCAAAAAAATAGCGCCCTGAGGCGCTATTTTTTAATCTGTCATATTTCCTTATTCTACTTCAGCTTCTAGCTCTTCGATTTCAGGCTTTTCAGCGCGGCGCGCTTCTGGTTTATGGCGCAGCTTGTTGAGTTGACGCTCTAGTTTTTGTTCTACTTCGTTGATAGCTACGTAGAGGTCGTCATGAATTGATGAAGCAACAAGTTGGCCTTTTGGTACCGTTAGAACGGCTTCAAATTTTTTCTTTTTATTTGGTTCTTCGCTAAAGCTCGCTTGGCAGCCAATGATGTCTACTTGCCATTTATCCAGCTTCTTAAATTTGCTTTCTATGTGATCACGGATTGCAGAGGTAATGTCGATATTTTTACCAGTGATGTTCATTTTCATAGAAGTTTTCCTCTGTTGTATCCCTCATGGGTTAACTTCAGATTACGACTTTCAGGAATAAAGAATGTGATCTAGATCTTGTTTTGGTTGGGTGGGATAAGCATTAAAATCAAATGTGATCTCACGCAAGTCTTGAGATCTTTTTGTCGAAAAATACTTGTTATCCCTATGAAAAACGATAAGTTGGAGACAAGGCTTCGCTAAAAATTAAACCAGTTTTTAGGGGCGGTCTACAGCCTATAGAAAGTGCTTGATTGAAATTTACTCAATAGTGTTTTGTGATATAGGTATCATGATGTAGCTCTCTGCGTAAGCTTCTTCAGAATTAGATAAACAAAAGCCGCATAAGTTTTCTTATGCGGCTTTTATGTTTTTAACCTTATCTAACACCTTTGTTCCTCAAGCTCTGATGTTAAGGGCGAAGTTAATCGTTAGTGTTCAGTAATCTCGCTGTACCGTCCTCTCGGATGGCATTGATTGCTTGCAATTGTTTGTAAATGACGAAGTAACGATTGATGTTGGCGACATAGGTTACGGGTTCTTTACTCACGTACTTACGAGTGATGATTTCCACGTTTTTAAACCAGATATTTGGGTTATAACCCTTTTTTTTAGCAATGTTCCGCATCTTTCTTATCTTAGCGGGGCCTGCGTTGTAAGACGCCAACGTAAAATAGATCTGGTTGTCAGCCGTTATGGCAGGGTCATTAAAATATCGGTCTTTGATAAAACGCATATATTTCACGCCGGCATGGATGTTGTTATCCACTTTATGAATATTTTTGATATTAACGTTTTTGTCTTTGGCCGTACTTGGTAAAACCTGCATGACGCCAATCGCCCCACGATGAGATACTTGACTCTGATCGAGCCCTGACTCTTGGAACCCTTGAGCAGACATCATTAAAGGATCAAATTCGTACTTGCTGGAGTACTTCTCAAATACGTCAGCGAGCTTGGCAACTCTGTCGACTTTGTTTGGATTGAGAGCTCGACCTAACCAACGCGTATTATCGATATATTTTTGGTAGATCACGTTACCCAGTAAAGTACCTGTGCGGGCTTTCTTAACGTACTTGTTGATTTCCTTTTTGAGAAGAGGGCTATCCTTTCTCAGTGCCCAAGCAATTTGACCATCCTCTCGCAAAGGTAAGTCGCTATGGATCTGAATGTTTTCCATTACATCAGTCCATAGTTTTGCTTTATGGCTATCTAGAATCGTGCCTTGTATATACCCCTGATTAACCAGTTCTATCAGTTCGTAATCTTGGAGAGATTCTTCGATAAAGTGGACATGTAATGGTGGCAACCCGAGTTCATTGAGCTCCATATTCACTTTTTGCACACTTTCGAAGTAGCTAGAGCTCGCGCGGATCCATACTTCTTTACCGCTCAATTGCTTGATTTCGGTGAGAGGTTCTGAATTTTTTCCAGTGATAATGAGTTCTTTACCATCTTTAATCATGGGATCTGAAAAGTCGATCACTCGTAACCGCTTATCAGTAATGGTTAGGTTTGCTACCGCGACATCACCGTATCCGGATTCTAATGAAGGAAGAAGATCATCTCGCTGAACCGGAATGATCTGCACATTGAGATAGGGGTGTTTCTTACGAAGGCTTTTCTCAAAGTGATAGAGCATTTCTGCCACAATGCCTTTTGGCTTGCCATCTTCTATGTAGTAAAAGCCCAGATCAGCCGATACCAATACTCTCACTGTTCCTTTTGTTTTGAGTACATCTAAGTCTCCCATGTAAGGTTGATTGCTCAATGGGGACAGTTCTAATGCGTTGGAAAGTTGGCTAAATAACCCGATCCAGATAAATAATAACATCCTGCTCACATCCACACTCCATGTTGATGTTTTGTTAAAAGTTATCTATTGAAGATACTGCTTATGCTGCCATTCATCAAGTTTACCAGACGAAGTTCAAAAAAAATCGCGCTAACAAATTAGCGCGATTTTGAAGTGATTGTTTTAGTTAACGACGAGTATGATTCGCTGACTAAGGTAGTGGATTGAGCTCGATTAACTTTTCTGTTCGTAACACTGCGTCTTCTAAGCCTAGTTGTTCATAAGCTTCTAACTGAATATCCAAAGACTTACGTGCAGCAATTGTGTCTGGGTAAGTCTTCTGCAGTTCTTGTGTTCTGTTTATAGCTGCAATCCAAGCTTCACGACGCAGGTAGAAATCAGCTGTTGCTAAGTCATACTCCGCTAGGCGGTTTTTCAGTGCGAACATGCGTTTTTGTGCATCTTCAGCGTATGGGCTTGCAGGGAAACGTTCTAACAGTCGTTTGAAATCAGCAAATGCAAGTTTCACTGGCTCTGGATCTCGGTCGCTACGATCGATATTAAAAATATCATGCATGAAGTTTCGGTCTTGTGCCATATGCGTTAAACCGCGCATGTAAAGAACCCAATCTTGTTTCTCATGAGTTGGGTTTAAACGTAGGAATCGCGAAATAGTCGCAAGGCCAAGCGCCAAGTCATCATTTTTGTAGTAAGCGTAAATCAGATCCAGTTGTACTTGTTCAGAATAGGCGCCGAATGGGTAACGTGAGTCTAAGGCTTCTAGCTTTTCGATTGCAGAAAGCCAGCTACCACTCTGCAGTGATTCTTGGGCGTCAGAGTAAAGAACCGATGGCGGTACATCCGGTACTATTTCTTCACTACTTGAACAACCAACTAAGAGTGATACGGCTAATAGACCCGTTAAAGTAAGGTGTTTCATGTCAGGCGTCGATTCCTTGAATTAAATATTTCGTAAGCTTCCGTTACTTTCTAACCAGTAACAGATACAATGATGCAATTATTCTATTTTATCCATACTAATGGGTATTAGTCTCACGGTTTTTAAAAAAGTTCGATATGGCTCAGCAGATAACATTAACAGACACAGTAAAAAGCAGCCAGTTAGGTCAACGTTTAGACCAAGCTGTCGCTGAACTATTTACCGATTTTTCTCGCTCTCGTATTAAAGAGTGGCTTCTTGACGGCAAAATCCAAGTGGATGGCGAAGTTATCACTAAACCGCGCACCATAGTTTTGGGCGGTGAAGCGATCATCTTACAAGCAGAGCTTGCGGATGAAGAGCGCTGGGAAGCACAAGATATTCCGTTAGACATTGTCTATGAAGATGATGATTTATTGGTTATCAATAAACCTCGCGATCTGGTTGTACACCCAGGTGCAGGTACGCCGGATGGAACCATACTAAACGCATTGCTTTTCCATTACCCTCAGATTGCTGAAGTACCTCGTGCGGGTATTGTGCACCGTCTTGATAAAGACACAACAGGTCTTATGGTTGTGGCTAAAACGGTTCCAGCTCAAACTCGTCTTGTACGAGCTCTTGCTAAACGTCGTATTACTCGTGAATATGAAGCAATTGCTATTGGTAAAATGACAGCGGGTGGTGTGGTTGAGAAAGGCATTAGCCGTCATGCAACTAAGCGTACGTTAATGGACGTTAATGAACTGGGTAAGCCTGCGGTAACTCACTACCGTGTTGCTGAGCACTTCCGTGAACATACTCGTATTCGTCTGCGTCTAGAAACAGGTCGTACTCACCAAATCCGTGTTCACATGTCATACCTTCAGCATCCGCTGTTAGGTGATATCGCGTACGGTGGTCGTGCACGTATTCCAAAAGGTGCATCTGAAGAGCTAACGACAATGATTCGTTCTTTTGATCGCCAAGCGCTACACGCGGTTATGCTGAAGTTTGTTCACCCGATTACTGGTGAAGAAGTTGAGTTCCATGCACCTGTGCCAAATGACATGGTTGTGATGGCTGAAGCGTTGCGTGTTGATGCTCGTGAAAACATAGAAGACGACATTTAATCGTGTCAATGATCATCCCTGACTGGAATGCACCAAAAAACGTGAAAGCATTTGCTTCGACTCGTTTTGATGGTTGTTCTACAGGTGCTTATCAAGGGTTAAACCTTGGTATGCACGTTGGGGATGATGCTTTACTTGTTGAAAGTAATCGAACATGGCTAAAGCAACAATCTAAGATGCCCACGGCTCCGGTATGGCTAAATCAAACTCACTCAACGGATGTCGTTACAGTGTTAGAACCTGTGGCGAATGTGCTTGATGCGGATGGTGTATTTACCACTGCAACGGGTGTTGTGTGTTCTGCGATGACAGCCGATTGCTTACCGGTCATCCTTACCGATACCAAAGGCACTCAAGTTGCTGCCGTTCATGCGGGTTGGCGCGGTCTTGCTGGTGGCATTCTTGAAAATGCCGTCGCAAAGTTTTCAAACCTAGATCCAGAGAATCAGATCATTGCTTGGCTTGGTCCTGCTATTGGTAAAGATGCGTTTGAGGTGGGCAACGATGTGTTGGACGCTTTTGTTCGTTTTGACCCTCAAGCGAAATTAGCATTTAAAGCTAAATCTGAACCTGGCAAGTGGTTAGCAAACATGTCTCAACTTGCGACTCAACGATTAATGAAAGTTGGCGTGACTTCGGTGACAGATTCGAATCTATGTACATACGCAGATTCAGATGCTTTCTATTCTTATCGTCGTGATGGTATTACTGGGCGTCAGGCAACATTTATTTGGTTAGAGTAATCTCTGACTAGCATAACCACTCATCCAGTTCATTTATATTTTCATATCAGCTCTATTCTTCATCCTTATCCCTTGAAAATCTGCGTTACCGTATCCATCTTCTAACCATAAGATAAACATATCTAAGAGTAGGAAGGTTGGCATGCGTCTCGATCGATTCACTAGTAAATTCCAAATTGCGATATCTGATGCTCAGTCGCTCGCATTAGGTCGTGATCACCAATATATAGAACCTGTACACCTAATGGTGTCTTTGCTTAATCAAGATGGCAGTGCGATTCGTCCATTGCTCACCATGTTGAATATTGATGTTGTTCAATTGCGTTCTAAATTAAGTGAAGTATTAGACCGAGTCCCAAAAGTAAGTGGTATCGGTGGTGATGTTCAGCTTTCTAACGCAATGGGAACGCTATTCAACCTATGTGACAAGGTCGCGCAAAAGCGTCAAGACAGTTACATATCTTCAGAAGTATTCCTACTCGCTGCAATAGAAGACAAAGGACCTCTAGGTAACTTACTTAAAGAGTTAGGCCTGACCGAGCAAAAACTATCTCAAGCTATCGAGCAAGTTCGTGGTGGTCAAAAGGTTGATGACCCGAATGCGGAAGATAGACGCCAAGCTTTAGAGAAGTTCACCATTGATCTGACCGAGCGAGCTGAGCAAGGCAAGCTAGATCCTGTGATTGGTCGTGATGATGAAATTCGTCGCACGATCCAAGTCCTTCAACGTCGTACTAAGAACAACCCTGTCATTATCGGTCAACCCGGTGTGGGTAAAACTGCGATTGTCGAAGGTTTGGCTCAGCGTATTATCAATAATGAAGTGCCTGAAGGCTTAAGAGGCCGACGAGTGCTTTCATTAGACATGGGCTCATTAGTTGCGGGTGCTAAATATCGTGGTGAATTCGAAGAGCGTCTAAAATCAGTGCTTAATGAATTATCGAAAGAAGAAGGCAATGTCATTCTCTTTATCGATGAAATTCATACTATGGTCGGCGCAGGTAAAGGCGAAGGTTCTATGGATGCGGGTAACATGCTGAAACCAGCATTAGCTCGTGGTGAACTGCATTGTGTCGGCGCAACAACGCTCGATGAATACCGACAATATATAGAGAAAGACCCGGCTTTGGAGCGTCGATTCCAAAAAGTGATCGTGGATGAACCCACTGTTGAAGACACGGTAGCGATTCTTCGTGGTTTGAAAGAGCGCTATGAACTCCACCATCATGTAGAAATTACCGATCCTGCTATCGTAGCGGCGGCAACGTTATCTCACCGGTACGTTTCAGATCGTCAGTTACCAGATAAGGCGATTGATCTCATTGATGAAGCGGCTTCGAGTATTCGAATGCAGATAGATTCAAAGCCCGAGTCATTGGATAAGTTAGAGCGCAAAATCATTCAATTGAAGATCGAACAGCAAGCTTTGACGAATGAAAATGATGAGGCCAGTGAAAAACGCCTGCGCACGCTACAAAGCGAACTTTCTGAGAAAGAACGAGATTTCGCAGAACTTGAAGAAGTTTGGAACGCTGAAAAAGCGGCGCTGTCTGGTACGCAACATATTAAATCAGAGCTAGAACAAGCTCGAATGGATATGGATTTTGCACGACGCGCTGGTGACCTTAACCGTATGTCTGAATTGCAATATGGTCGAATCCCAGAATTGGAGAAGCAGTTAGATCTCGCGACTCAAGCTGAAATGCAAGAAATGACCTTATTACGTAATAAGGTGACCGACGCTGAGATCGCCGATGTCCTTTCAAATCAAACCGGTATTCCTGTTTCTAAAATGCTAGAAGCAGAAAAGGAGAAGCTTCTGAAAATGGAAGGTGTTCTGCATAAGCGGGTTATCGGTCAAGCGGAAGCGGTCGAAGTGGTATCGAATGCGATTCGTCGTAGCCGTGCTGGTTTGTCTGATCCGAATAAGCCGATTGGTTCGTTCTTGTTCTTAGGGCCAACAGGTGTCGGTAAAACGGAACTGTGTAAAACATTAGCTAACTTTATGTTCGATAGTGAAGATGCGATGGTTCGTATCGATATGTCTGAGTTTATGGAAAAACACTCTGTTGCTCGTTTAGTTGGTGCGCCCCCTGGTTATGTGGGTTATGAAGAAGGTGGGTACTTAACCGAAGCTGTTCGTCGAAAACCTTATTCTGTCATTCTGCTTGATGAGGTAGAGAAAGCTCACCCAGATGTTTTCAATATTCTATTGCAGGTTTTGGATGATGGACGATTAACTGACGGACAAGGTCGCACCGTCGATTTTAGAAATACCGTGGTAATCATGACATCGAACCTAGGTTCAACTCGTATTCAAGAGAACTTTAATACATTGGATTACCAAGGCATTAAAAATGAGGTTATGGAAGTTGTGGGTAAACATTTCCGACCTGAGTTTTTGAACCGAGTTGACGAAAGTGTCGTGTTCCATCCATTAGGCCAAGAGCACATCGAGTCAATTGCTGCTATTCAGCTTGAGCATTTGAAAAAGCGAATGGAAGACAATGGTTATGAACTCGAAGTTTCAGAAAAAGCGCTCAAGCTAATCTCTCAAGTTGGTTTTGACCCTGTATATGGTGCAAGGCCTCTTAAAAGAGCAATTCAACAAACTGTTGAGAACCCGTTAGCGAAAGCGATACTGGCTGGAAAAATAAATCCAGAGAAGAAAGTACAGCTATTGGTGAATAACGACCGAATTATTGCTCACCAATAATCAAACTATGAATAATAGGTACGATTAGCCGAAATTAAGGCTTAATCGTACCTATTTTGAACGCTTTGTGTGAATAGTGTCCGAACGATCGCCTGTGGCGGTTTTTTTCCGTTTTTGGTCTTGTGCAAAGGGGGATTCTCTCTATAATGCGCCTCCGTTGCCAGGGATAACCAAGCGGTTTGAACTAAGTAACGAGACGACATTAAGCATTTAAGATGCTTTGAAAAATTAGCTGGAAAAAGTGTTTGACACTGGGACCTAATTCGCTAGAATGGCCGTCCACTTAGAGAGGCTCCTTACTAAAAGGAACGCTCAATAAGTAAAGCTCTTTAACAATTTAAACCTATCAATCTGTGTGGGCACTCGTTGATGAATA